>JBAPTX010000582.1:0-11874 GCA_049282375.1 Calditrichia bacterium | reverse complement strand
CAAAAACAGCACAAAGGCAACAATGGTAAATGCAATTAAAGCATTAATAAAGAGGCCGTATCCCAGTGCAGCCGCTCCCGCCGCCCGTGCCGCTTCGATGGAGGTAAAAACTTCGCCGGTGGGATTTCGCAAAATAACAAACAGATTGCTGAAATCAGGCGTGTTAAACACCGCAGCTACAATGGGCATCAGCACATCATCTACCAGGGATTTAATCACCGTTGCAAATGCCGCCCCGATGATGATTCCCACCGCCATATCCAGCATATTTCCCTTTAAGGCAAACTTTTTGAATTCCTGAATCATGATGCCTCCTCTGTATAATGGGTTGAATTAAATATTTTAGAAAACGTGATAACTGCCGATGGTCAGTTGACTGTATGATGTTACACCTATTCTCCAGAATATTATTATATAATTATGAGAAAAACAAAAGAAAACTTTCCATCTGTTGCCTGCCTATGAATATTCCTGAAGTGCAGTTTTTCATTTTTTCTTTTAAACGGAAACCGCGTTTTCTGTCAGAAATCCACCCCGCTTCAAAATCAAAACTATGATAAGTTTACGTTGAGCCCTCTGCAATTGCCTCTTATTTTCATAATCGGCAGGAAAAAAATGGTTTTGCTGAATAGAAGGGTTTGCCGCTTTTTCAGATTTGTTTCCGGCAGGGGGTCAGGCAGTATCTTTTAAAATTTTGAAGGCTGGGTGTTTCTCATGAAATTAAAACTATTAGGGATAGTTCTTTTTGTTTACTTTTTTGCGGCAGGCTCCGCGGCTGCACAGCCTTATCTTTCCCGCCTGACTGCCGCAGCCGGCGATCCGCTTTATACAACGTATGCCGCTGCGCTGGAGCGCTCCGAGTTTATTGTGGATGAGGGGTACCACCTGAAGTGGTATGATCCGCAAAGCGGAATCAATTTTGAGAATGAACAGGCCGGACGGCTTTGCCTTGGATTTAAACTCAACAATGAATTCCGTTATTTCCTGAACCAGATGTCCGCCGCTCCGGTGATTACCACCTCCTATGGCGATCTGGTTAAATACAGCTTTTATCCGTTTACCGATATCCGTGCGGAAATATTTTTTCTGGTTTACAGTTCGCGAATTGCCATTCAGGATGTGAAAATCATCAATGAAGGTTCGGATGCGGCCGCACTTGATGTCTACCCCTTCTTAGAGAAAAATGACAGGCTGACTGCTGCCTCAGTAATTCCGGGGATGGACGGACTTTCATTCCGTCATGAAGAACCGCCGGACAACTGGACCGTAAGCCATGGGGTGCCTTTTGAAGAAAATCTGCAAAATGTTTTTATGATCAATGATTCTATGGATGGCTGGGGTGGCTATTCTGATTTGGGCGCATTGAAGAAAAGTAAAAATCTTTTATCCAGACAGATGAAAGAGGGGTATGCAGAGAATACCCGTCCGGGCAGTAATTCTAATGGTCAGGCCCGGCAAAATTACTGTGTGGAGTGGGGGCTGGTTCATCATTCGGACGGTTCGCTGTGTAATCACACGCCGCCACTTGCCCAGCAGATTATTCTGTTGAACGGCAGTGATCAGGAAATCCTGACCGAAGCTGCACCCAAATGGGGCGATCCCGATCCCAATATTCCCGGCAATGGTTTTCAGGGATGTGAACTGGGCAATTTTGATAATCCCGCCATTTCTCCCGGCGATTCATTTACTGTTATTTTCACCTGTCTGGCCCTCGGGGAACAGGGAACCGGCAGCACTGCCGTACCTCTGAATTTACCGGCGCCCGGCGGGGTAAACCTGGATATTCAGCTCAGTCAGGCACCCTTTCCGCCACTCCCGCAGAATGTGCAGGCACAATTTCTCTCCGGTGACACTGCTTTAATCCAGTGGCAGCAGCAGCCCGGGATGAATTATTCCATTTATAAACGCGAGGCGGTACAGGATACCGGAGAGTACAACCTTCTTGTGCAGGGAATTACCGATTCCCTCTGGTTCGATATTACGGTAAACAGCAACGGCCAGTACGGCTACCTTGTCGCCGCCCGGAATGCCGCAGGGGATTATTCCCCGCATTCCGCAGAAGCCGCTGTTCCGGTGCCGCTGCCCTTTTTCAATGATGTTCAGAACAACAGGCTTTCCAGAATAATAACTGCCGGAAACATCAAAGTTGCCGCGCTCCAGAAAAAATATATGCTGCAGCCGGGCGCGACTGCCAGCATGCGGATTATCCGCGGGGTTATTGAAGACAGCGGAAATCTATCTGATTTAATTCAGCAGAGCCGAGATTTAATGAACCTGAATCCGGAGCAGTTTATTATTGCCGATGAACTGCTGTATTCAAAGATACCCGAACTGGCATTTAATGATGCCGACGAAGAAATGATGTACTGGAGCGCTTTTAGTATGATGCGTCAGTGTATGCTGCCGCCGGAAGGGCAGTGCTCCTATAATTATTATGTTTTTTCCCGCGAACCCACCTGGGGATGGGGGCACGGCGGCCAGGTATTTCACGAAAGCCTGGCCATGCTGGCCTGTGTTTTTATGGATTCTATCAGTGCCATGAATTCCCAGCGGGTGTATATGGAGCGCCAGTGGAGTGACGGGTATATCAATTACCGCACCGGGCCCTATTTAAATGAAACGATCCCCTATAATAATCAGCTGACGAGCTCCGCTCCCTGGTTTAGCTGGGAAAACTGGGAATTATATCAGATTGCGCGGGACACGCTTTTTCTAAATGAAGCTTATCTCTCGGGTAAAAAATTCTACCACTACTGGCTGAACAACAGGGATGCTGATAATGACGGATTGAGTGAATGGGGGGCGCATGCGGTGCTGGAATCAGTCCGGGACGGACAGGTGGCGGTATGGGATCAGGTGGGCTGGCCTTCCAACTTTGAGTGTTTGGATTTAAATGCGATGCTGGTGAATGAAGCACGTTCGCTGGCACGAATGGCAGGCGAGCTGGGTCTATTCACTGAGCAGCTATACTGGAATCAGGAAGCAGAAAACCGTTCGCAACTGATAAATCAATACATGTGGGACGAACAAAGCGGCTTTTACTACCACGTGGACAGGAATGATCATGATTTCAGTTTCAGTTCCCCGGATGATTTAAAACGCCGCGAATTGATCGGATTTTTACCGCTGTGGGCGGGAATTGCCACCCCACAGCAGGCGGCACAGTTGCTGCAGCACCTCAGCGATCCTGCGCAGTTTTGGCGTGATTACGGTATCCCTTCCCTTGCAGCCGATGATGGCTACTATAATCCCATGGGATACTGGAACGGCCCGGTTTGGGTGGAATGGCAGTATTTAATTTTCAGAGGCCTGCTGCGTTATGGATTTGTGAATGAGGCGCAGCAATTAATGGAAAAGGTTTTGAGCAATGTGATTTACCAGTTGAAGACCAATCATAATTTCTGGGAATTATACAGCCCGGATGCTCTGCAGGCCGGGCACCATAAAACTTACATCTGGAGCGGATTGGCAGCGCGTATGTTAATTGATATGCAGAATATACCCTCCCCGATTAAAGCGGCGGCAGAATCCCCTTTGCCGGACCGTTTTTCTGTTTCGCCCAATTTTCCCAACCCCTTTAACCCCGTTACCCGAATCCGCTACCTGCTGCCTGCTGCCGCACAAGTGGAGGTTATTGTCTGTAATGCGCTCGGTCAGGAAATCAGGACACTGGTTTCAGAAAAACAGACAGCGGGCGAATACCGGGTAAGCTGGAATGGCTGCAATGAGAGCGGTCAGCCGCAGGGAAGCGGAGTCTATTTCTTCCGGATCAGGGCGGGGGAGAATTACGCAGCAGGTAAAATGCTCCTGCTGAGGTAAGCAGAGTTGATTGAATGAAATCTTCTTTTTAATATGTTTCCGCAATACAGTGGCCCGATTCCTTCCAAATAATAATCTTTTCATTGCGCGAAAATTCGGCACTGCCTACTTTATCTCCAAAAACATAAAAAGGTTAATATGATGGGCAATTTTAAACGATTTTTTTTACCATTCTGTTTATCTCTTTTGTTGGCAGTTCCCGAAATCATTTTTCCGCAGCAGCTCATTAAACTGAATCGCGGAGATTTACCGGAAACCGGGGAAATTCCGGTGAAAATACTGCATTTCACAGATAATCAGGTGTTTGCACTTTCCCCAAATCCCGCGTTGCTCGGGGTAAAGTACGAACTTATAGATGAAGATGCCGAACTTGCCCGCTATTACTGGATGGAAGCCCTGAATGGCGGACTCATTTCCTTAACAGATGTTTCAAATCAAAGTGCAGACATGCTCTGGCAGAACAAAAAATCTGCATTGCTCAAACAAACCGGGCAGAGTCCTCAAATAAAGGCACCGGCCGGATTCAGCTTGCGAAGATTACAGCCGGTTCCCTTTATAAAACCGGCAGCAGAATCCCTTACCCGCTTTCCCGAAGCCAGCCAGGCGCCGCTGACGCTGATACAGGATGTTCTGGATTCGGTGAATGTGGACAGTCTTTATGCAACGGAACGGCACCTGAGCGGTGAAGAAGCGTTTTGGCTGAACGGCCAGTGGGATTCAATACAGACCCGCAATTCCTACAGTCCGCAGATCGGGATTGCTCAGCACTATTTGACCGACCGGCTGCTGAAAATGGGTTTTACGGTGGAACTGCAGCCATTTTTATTATCCACTTTTCAGGATGTGGATTTTGCACCCGGTCAAAGTGCTGCCGGTTGGCTGATTTCTGAAAACCGCATTTACGGCACCGGCAACGGCGGACAAAACTGGATTTTACAGCATACCAGCAGCCAGACTGCCAACTTCTGGTCGGTTTTTGCCCTGGATGCCTCCACGGCTTATGCTGTCGGGGATGCCGGCGTCATTCTGAAAACTGTAAACGGAACTTCCTGGCAACTGCAGCAATCCGGCACCGGAACGTTCCTGTTCGGGGTCTATTTTATTAATCAAAATACCGGCTGGATAAGCGGGGATAACGGATTGATCCTGAAAACAGTCGACGGCGGACAGAGCTGGCAAACTAAAAGCACCCCGGTAACCGACCGTCTGTATGACATCTTTTTCGTGAATGATTCCAGCGGCTGGGCTGTCGGCAGAAACGGCCGCATTATTCATTCCGCTGACGGCGGGGAAACATGGAGCGTTCAGAATACCCCCAACAATTCACGTTTATATGGCGTCCATTTTTTGACTGAAACGACCGGATTTGCCGTCGGCTGGGACGGCACCCTGCTGAAAACCGATAATGGAGGGGCAAACTGGAATAACATAAGCAGCGGCGGAAACAACTATTTATATGATATCGACTTTATTGATTCACAAAATGGCATTGTTACCGGATGGGGCGGAACCTGTCTGCGCAGCAGCGATGGCGGTAATAGCTGGAATGCTGCCGGTAATATTCTGGCACAGGATATATACGGTTGTGATTTTGCCGATTCACAGCAGGTTTGGGCAGCAGGTTATCAGTCGCTGGCGAGAAGCAACGACAGGGGAAATTCATGGGAAAATGCCACTTCCGCTATTGCCGAAGGCCTGTTGAACAATATTATTGCCACTAAAACCGGGACTCTGTATCCGGACCAGCATTACATTATTTGCGCCCACTATGATGCAACCTCCGGTAATCCGCTGGTGCGCGCTCCCGGTGCGGATGATAACGGCAGTGGCACTTCCGGAGTAATTGAAGCGGCCCGGGTGCTTGCACCCTATAATTTTAATTATTCGCTGAAATTCATTCTTTTTCCGGGTGAAGAACAGGGCCTGCACGGCAGCAGCGCCTATGCCTCCCAGGCCGTTGTTACCGGTGAGCAGATTTTGGGTGTTATTAATATGGACATGATCGGGTACGACGGTAATTCTGATGGTATTATGGAAATCCATGCCGGGAATATGGCGGCCTCACAGACAATCGGCACACTGGTGAATCAGAACGTGACAAGTTGGAATTTGCCGCTGGTTCCGCAGTACAAAACCTCCGGCAGTTCAACCGCCAGCGATCACAGCTCCTTCTGGAATGCCGGTTATCCGGCAATCATGATTATCGAAGATTTTCAGGATTTCACACCCTGGTATCATACTGTCAATGACCTGCTTTCTTCCCTGGATGCGGATTATTTCAGGAATATTGCCCGGCTTTCTATCGGCAGCATTGCCGCTCTGGGGGAAATCAGCGCCCCCAGCACTATCGGAGAATCGCCTGTTTCCATTCCGGCCGGTTTTATTCTGCATGAACCCTATCCCAATCCGTTTAATCCGGTGGTTCATATAGAATTCGAGCTGGCAACGTCCATGCAGATTTCCGCAGACATTTATGATGTTTCCGGCCGGCGCACTGCAACCCTGGCGAAGGGAAATTATAGTGCGGGACGGCATCAACTGGAATGGAACGGCAGGACAGAGCAGGGCAGTGCAGCCGCCACCGGTATTTACCTGTGCCGCATAACCGCCGGTAAACGGCAGCTCATCCGGAAACTGCTGCTGGTGAGATAAATAAAATTAAATGCCTGGATTGTTGTTATTCAACTTGAGTTCGAAAAGTCAGAATAACAGCCTTTATATATTCAACTCAGTTTTGAAGCCAGGTCAGTGCAGATAGGCTGGTTTTTATCGGTCAGTTGCCTTTTTTTTCAGGCAGTTGGTCTCTCAGCCGGCAGGCTGCTGACAGCATTTAGAAACGAAACAATCGGTATTTACCTGTTCAACTCATTTAATAAATTTTCCACATCAAGGGCTTTGGTAAACATATCAATGGAACCGTCCGCTTTACGGGGCCACTGCACTTCCGGTTTATCCCAGTAGAGTTCAATTCCGTTTCTGTCCGGGTCTTCCAGGTAAATGGCCTCTGAAACGCCATGATCCGATGCGCCGCCCAGTGGATATCCTTCTTTAAGCAGTCGATTTAAAATTGCCGCAAGGTCCTTACGGGTGGGATATAGAATGGCGGTATGAAACAGCCCTGTGGTATTTCGGGGAGCCGGTGCGCCATTTTTACTGAACCAGATATTCAAACCGATGTGATGGTGATAGCTGCCGGCGGAAACAAAGGCTGCATCCGATCCATAGGTGGTCGTTAATTCGAATCCCAGCAGGCCGCAGTAAAAATCCAGCGATTGCTTGATATCTGAAACCTTCAGGTGCACATGACCGATGCAGGCGCCGGGCGGTATTTTATAATCGGGGTCTGTTTTCACTTGTTTTTTTTGAATCCTACAATGTTAAAGGGAACAGGCAAGATTTATCAATTCAGCAATAAATCTGTGCCGGCCGTATCCGGTGAAACGCCCGTCGGAGCCCACATAGGATCCACACTGGGGAATGCCGGGCGATTGCTGCCGGATTTTAAAATTTCGAAATGGGCCCAGCGTGACTTCTGAAAATCGGTAACAGAAATGGTATCGAGCACAGATTCATTAATTGAAACTTCATACTGTTTCCGCAATTGCCGTAACTCCGGGCGCAGTTCGGACGCGGCCTGCTCACGGTAGAAATCGCTGCGGACCCGGGAAATTGCCTGCCGGAATGAGACCGAACTGTCCTGGGATGTCTGGTAGCGTTGGCGGTGTTTTTCAAAATATGCGCGCAGTTGCAGGGAATCGGCAGAAAGATTACGGGTAAGGTAGTCCCGGGTGGCATCGTAAACCCATTTATCGCGCCACATTTTTAACTGCTGTTCCACTTCCGGTGAATCCTGCAAATCCATGTTGCGGGCTTTCTGCAGCATAAAATAATCGCGAATGGTTTGTTTTACTGCAGCATGAAGTTCCCGGGTAAAATACTCTTTATCATGCCGCCGGGCCAGAAAACGATCCGCTTCAAAGTAGTAGAGAAACTCCCTGAGAGTCAGTTCTCCGTCAATATAGGTGAAAAAAACCTGATCCATATTTTCTCTTAACTTCTGCAGTACCGGTTTATCTTCTCCGGCATTGTTAACGGTTTGCAGAAATTTTTCTCTGTTTTCGGGCGCTGTCTGCTGCCATTCTCTGAGTGCTGCTTCCAGCAGATCAAAAGAGCTGCGTTTCGTTACGATATTTTTGGGAGCCATCAGATCCGAAATGTAATTATTCAGCGCTTTTTTAAACTTGCGGTAAAAGATAACCTGTTCATAGCGGGAAGCCTCCGCTTTGTAGGTGTTCTGAGTTATTGACCGCCGTTTGATATCAACTACCTGAAAAATGTAATATCTGCCATTTATCTCAACCGGCTCTGAAATGTCTCCGTAGGGCAGTTCCTGCACGGCCGCCAGTATTTTGGGGGAAACATCCATATTGGTAAGCCAGTCTGTTGTCAGCTTCGCCGGATCAATCCGCCTTTCCGGAATCTGGCTTATCAATTCATCCACAACGTCGGCATACCCTTTTTCCCGCATTTGTTGTGCAACTTCCTGCGCCTGATTTAAGGTGGGTTCCGGCCAGTAACGGAGTTTAAAACTGACATGCGCGCGGTTTATTTCTTCGCGGATTTCTTCAGGCGTTACTTTTATTCTGCTTTTAACTTCCTGATTGATCAGCGTTTCGATCATGGCTTCCTGACGCAGTTCGGTTGCCGCAGCTTTAATTGCAGGGGATTCGTCCAGCCCGAGCTGATATCCTTTCTGAGCAAGCAGTTTTTCGTTGATCATGTAATTCAGGTAGGTCTTTTTCTTGTTTTCGCCGGTTTTTAAATGGCCGAATCCCAGCTCATAATCCCGGCGGAATTCAGCAGCAGTAATTTTCTCGCTGCCGACAGTTGCCACGACCGGCGAATCGTCAACGGCCTTATTCTTTTCCCCGCCGGAGCAGGAAAAAAGGAATAAGGCCGCCAAAACGATTCCAGACTGTAATAAAATTATTACGACTGAACTAATGCTTCTGTTTAAATTCAAAAATACTCTCTTGCTGCTTTTTACTGCTGAATAAATCAAAAACAATTAAAACATTATTCCCACTGAAAAACGATGGGAAGAATTCAGAATACCCCAATCCGAATAGGCATAATCGACGCGGAAGCCGACCGAGCCCGGCTGAAAATAATCAATGCCGCCGCCGAATGTCAGGCCGTTGATCGAATCTTCTTCATAAAGATTCTCGTAACCGGCCCTCACAAAAAACATTCCGGCATAACCATACTCAACCCCGAGATTTATACTTTCAGTGGAATTGCTGGGGTGCAGAACGTCAGTGGTCAGCAGAATATTTCCCACTTCACCCAAATTTGCGGTATAGGAAACGCCAGCGCGGAAAATCTGGGGCAGGGGGTAGGAATGGGTTTCATAATTAACCGGAATACGGTCAATATTCTGATTGTTGGGATCCGGATCATTGGTGGATTTCAGGTCACGTCCGCTCATCTGCAGCTCGCCGCCAAAATTGCTGATACTCATCCCCAGCCGCAATCCATTAACGGGTGTAGAGTAAAAAATGCCGGCATCCATGGCCGCTGCGCCGCCGCTGACGTGCCAGATGGACTGATTAATGTACTTTGCAGTGATTCCGAAACTGAAGCGGTTGGTCAGCGCGGAAGCAAAGGAAACGGCTACCGCATAATCGCGGGCGCTGTAGTTTTCGCCGGTGCCTTCGGGGCGGGACTCGGTGCGAACGGGCTGCTCGCCATAGTCCAGCATAATGAGGCTGGCTCCCAAAGTTGAATTAAAGAACGGCATGGGCATGGTGAGACCCAGAAATTCATAATTGGTATCCACCAGCCATTCATTGTGCATTAACTCAATCTGGGTATTTTTTATCCATACAATACCTGCAGGGTTATAGTAGAGTGCAGTGGGATCATTGGCAATCGCCACATACGCGCCGCCCATTCCCATGGCCCGGGCGCCAACTCCGATTTCCAGAAAAGCGGCGGCATTGGTTCCGGTATTGATTACTTCTGTCTGAAAAGTGGGGCCGCCGCCACCGCCGCCACCGACGTCTTCTGCAAGCAAAGCATTTGCGCTTATCATCATGAGTGCTGTTAACAGCATTACAATTGTCTTTTTCATTATATCGGCCTTCTTATTACAATAAACTGAATGTTCAATTTATTTAAATGTCTCTATTTAATTACTGCAAATTTTCCGGTTTTCACCTCACCGGAATTTGTTTCAACAGCGTAGAAGTACATCCCGCTGGCAATTTCAAGCCCGTCCTTCGTCCTTAAATCCCAGCTTAACCGCCGGTTCTTTTCGGTTGCATTATGGTTCAGACGCTGTACCAGGCGACCGGACACTGTAAAGATGGTAACGGTACAGTTTTCAGGCAGATTAACAAAATCTATCCGGCGCTGTCCGCGGCCTTCTTCAGGGTTAAAAACTTTTCTTTCCAGACGGTTAACCGCAACATAGGGATCCGGCACAACATAAATGTTGTCCAGATCATTAACGATTTGCTGCTGGTCGATGCGGTTGCCCTGCAGGGTAAACTTGTAGGTGTCGCGTCTGTCAAATCCCTTAAAGGTATTGATGGAATAAACGTCCCCGTTTTCCGGAAGTCTTTGATTCAGGCTATCCACGCTTTCAGGGAAAACAAACGTCATGATGAGTATTGTTTTACGCGGGGTATGGTTGGTAAATACCCGGATCTGGTCCCCGTCATCCAGAATATTGTTAAACCCGGTGGATGTACCATTATCAATATAGAGGTAGGAATGCTGAAAATTGCTGTCCGGATCGGTGACGTCCCAAACCTGAAAGTTCGAAGGCACACCGTTAAAGGATGTATCCGCATTTGCACCCAGTACCCGGATTTCATAATCCCGTTTCCACCAGGCATTTCCGGATAAAATATTGGCAACCTCCAGATTTGAATTGCCGTTTGTCCAGCCGCTGCTGCTTGTATCCACAAGGTTTGTGTCATTTTGCAGAAGCACCCAGAAAGCTTCGTCAACTAACATGGTTTCGCTTGTATCTCTGTCTTCCGGATTGGTAACCGACAGCAGCAGTTCATCCGTATCATCATTATAAACTTTCATCTTTTTCAGGAAACCGGTATAGGCAGTGGAATCATATTGCTTGAAGGCGCCATTGTCTTCAAACTCAACCCGGTAGCTGGTACCATTCTTAATGTTATGCGGATTGAGAATTTGGATATCAATACTACCGGTCCCTTTACCGGAGGTATGCTGTATTCCGTCCGCCAAATGCGGAAAAATATAACCGGCAGCCTGCTCGGTCGGAATGACCTGAACGGTATTGCGGTCATAAGCAATGGGCCGGCCCAGCGGGTCAATCTGAATATTGGCGGGGCTCTCTGTGGGAGAGATGGGGTTCAGGTTTTCCTTATTGGTAATGGAATCCGCATAGAAAGATGGATGATATCCCTGATCCAGTGCGGCTACGGCATAATAATAAATGCGTCCGTTTACTACATCATCGTCAACATAATAATGCTGCAGACCGCTGTCATCACCCATATAGTAGCTGATGCCAAGATTGCTGCCGCCGCCCAGTTCGCTGCCCAGCGGAACCGGATGCAGGTCTTTTAACCCATCTTTTTTGTCAAAAACGGCAAGGGGTTTAAAGAGCAGGGGATTGCCGTAAGCATCGGTAATCGTTTTGATTTCATTGAAAGTGGGATCAGTGCTTTTGTAGATATAGTAGGCTTCAAAGTCCTGTCCGTAAATGGGATCCGTGGACCGTTCTGCAATGTCATCCCAGGTGAGATAAACTTTTCCATCGCCGCCAACTGCCTGCACTGTGGGCTGCAGAGGCGCTTTGGCAAAGTTATAGTCATTATCATAAATCACCTGTATGGTTCTTTTGTTGCGGATGATGTCCGCATAATCATTACCAAAAGCAAGGGCAATGGCATAGCGCTGAGTGCGCTCATTCCCTGCGAAGCGGACAAACCCGCTGCCGTAAGTAAATGCCACATCAGTCTGCCAGTCGCTTGTTTTATGGAAAGTACCGGGCTGCAACTGTTCTTC
>JBAPTX010000581.1:0-3729 GCA_049282375.1 Calditrichia bacterium | reverse complement strand
GGATAATACCGTTTTTAAGAGCAATTGCCTCCATTACTTCCGGAACGCCATGTCCTTTTGCTTCTTTGGAAAAGGTATACACAATCAGTCCGACAAACAGGCCCCCTATAGTGGGTGCCAAAATTTTAACATACACCGGGACATCCCTTAAGTACTCCAGTGTGGGATCCCAGTTGCCCCAGAATATTTCCTGAAAAAACTTGATAAGCCATTGTATGCCAACCGCACCAAATCCGCCTAATGCGCCGATTACTACCGCCACAATTATCATAAAAGAGTGTTCAGTTGCCCGGAATCTTATCAGAGAGCGCCCAAGGCGGGTAATTACATATTTCTGAAACTTACGGAATGTTTTGTTTTTAATCATTCTCTCGCATCCATTCGGGGCCAAATTTATAATATTGACTCAGCTAATAAAAGGTTTAATATTGATTCTTCTGCTGCTCATGCGACCTTTAATAAATCACCTGTTGCTTAAATTAATCGGGCGGTATAGTCTCTTTTGAACTGTTTGCAGCCGGCATCCGGCGTATGTAAGTTATGCTTTGCCGGCTGCAGAATATCAAAGTTGAATGTTCAGAATAACAGGAAAGGTCAGATATATGGAACCGCATTCTAAATACAAGAAGTTGAAGTTTGACAAAATTAAGACATATTCCATTCAGGATCGTTACAGCAAAGTAAAAATTAAAGACTTCTGTCAACCGGAAAACAGCAGTACTACAATCGGCCGCTTTATCGATTCACTCCCTGCAATACTGGCCGGCAGCGATTTCAAAAAATTCTGCGGCCAGTACCGTAAAGCAGTTCAAATGCAAAAAACAACGGTGTGGATGCTGGGCGCTCATGTCATTAAATGCGGCTTAAGCCCGGTCCTGATCCGGATGATGAAAAAGGGGTTCATTCAGCACCTGGCACTTAACGGAGCAGGTGCCATTCATGATGTGGAACTGGCCATGTGGGGGATTACCAGTGAAGATGTCTCCGCAGGCCTGAAAGATGGTTCTTTCGGAATGGCCGCGGAAACTGCTGAATTTATTAATGGTGCATTATCGGAGAATAAGGGCAATGAGAAAGGATATGCCGAATGTATTGCCGAAAAGCTGAACCGGAGCAGCGCACCGAATTTGGAAATCAGTTTGCTGGCACTGGCCTATCAACTGAATATTCCGGTCACCCTGCACCCGGCCCTGGGAACTGAAATCATCCATCAGCATCCCGGATTGGATGGTGCGGCGTTTGGAGAAAAAGCACTGCTGGACTTCCGGCTTTTCAGCCAGAGCCTGTCAAAACTAAGTGAAGATGCCGTTGTGGTGAATGCCGGGTCGGCAGTGATTATGCCGGAAGTTTTTCTGAAGGCGCTGACGATCGTTCGCAACCTGGGTTTTCCTGCATTCCGGTTTCACACCGCCGTATTCGATATGAACCGGCATTACCGGCCTCTGGTAAATGTCGTGCAGCGGCCCACTCAGGAAGGGGGAAAAGGTTTTTATTTTATCGGCCATCACGAAATAATGATACCGCTGCTGGCTGCGGCAATTCAGGATTGATTGTGCGCTGAACGGCCTGGGTCCATTTTTAAAAAGACACCAATCCGCTGACAATTTCCGGTTTTAACATCAGGGCTGATTAAGAATAATCCAACCGGCGGCAACCCCCAGCAGATCCATCAGTAAATCCGGCCAGGAAAAATGATTGCGGGGATTTTTATGATCGTGAATTTCCTTCCCGATGCCCACACTGATTACAATTCCGGCGGAAAAAAGCTGCGCTGAATTTTTATCCTTTTCCAGGACCTGCCGGAGGGTTTTCCCGCCCAGAACGGTAAGCATCAGGCTGCCGGTAAAATGCTGAAGTTTGTCCTTGTGTTTAAAATTATGGGAGTAAGCGGGTTGAATATTTAATTCCAGAGAGTCTTTAGTTGCCGGGGTTAATGAAGGATTTGCGGGACAAAGTTTAAAAACAAATATTAGAAATGATAGGACAACTGCAGTTCGGCCAGCCATTCTCCCTCCCTGTATCGCAATTGATGGGAAATGCGCATCGCCTCATCAAATTTATACAAGTAGGCATCCACATAAGCATCCACCATCGTCAATAAATAACTGAAAGCAAAATACCAGGTAAATTCATTCCGGCGGTCGCGGAAATTTTTATTGCCGGTATCTTCGAAACGTTGATTATTCCTCAATACCTGCCCCAGTAAAAAGGCATTCAATGAAAAAACCAGGCCTGCTTTCCAGTAGTGGCCGGTGTACACCTGCCCCCATCCCGGCAGCACTGCAGAACGCAAAACCGCTCCCCACGGAGATTTTAACGGTGTATCGGAAAGTAAGCGGCTGGTATCCAGGGATGTTTCACTTTTCTGCTTCATGGAAGAAGACAGATTCTGTGCCTGGTTGGAGAAAATAAATCCGAAGCTCAGAATTGCAGTCAATATCAGGGGCAGAAAAAATTTCACTATTGTTGATCCGTTTCTTTAAGAAGGTTGGTGAATAACTTCCAGAGCAGCAGGTAAAACCGTGATCTCCATTTCATGGATATCCATTCCCAGCAGTTCACCATCCGCATGTACGGCAATTCCCTGCTGGCACTGCATTTTCAGCCGATCGGTTCTTTCCATGGAAACTTGTCTCATTTGAGTATGATTCCCTTTAATTGCTTTCACCAGATTTTGGAAAACTTCTCTTTTTTTTAACCCGTGGATAATGCAAACATCCAATTTGCCGTCAGTAATACTGGCCTGCGGCGTCAGATAAAATCCGCCGCCCATGGCCCGGCCGTTTCCCACTGCTATCATGTAAATTTCCGTTTCCTCAACATGTCCGTTAATATACAGTTTTACCTGATGATTATTATACAAAAACACCGTTTTTAGTACGGCATAAAGGTAAATAGAGAATCCGCGCAGGCGCTTAATTCGCCGGCTTTCCCGCACCACCCAGGCATCAAACCCCATTCCCAACCCGTTTGGAAAGTAATGATCACCGGCTTTACCGATGTCCACTTTAGTGCGTTGATTCCGGCAGATTACCTCGACAGCCTCGGCCGGTTCGCGAGGCAGATTCAGCATTTTGGTAAAATCATTTCCGCTGCCGATCGGAATAACTGCCAGTGCAGAGGCCCCGCCCATCATGCCGTTTACCACCTCGTGCACAGTTCCATCTCCGCCGGCAGCAATGATCAGTCCGGCATCATTTTTAACTCTCCCAGCGATTTCGCGTGCATGGCCGGTGTATTGGCTCCGGTAAATTTCCAACTTTGGAAAATTTATTTTTAACCGCCGCACGATTTCATTTTCAAGGCGGCGTGCTTTGCCCCTTCCCGCTACCGGATTAATAATGAGAACTGTCTTTTTCAAAGAAGTGATTTCCCTTTGTACGGTAGTATTTTTAGCCGATCAGGGCAATACAGTCTATTTCCACCAGAACATCTTTAGGCAGCCGCGCAACTTCTACGGCGGATCGTGCCGGAGAATTTTCGTTGAAAAATTGGGCATAAACTTCATTCATTGCAGCAAAGTCGTTCATATTTTTCAGGTAAACCGTATTTTTCACCACTTGGCCCAGGTTACTGCCCGCCGCTTTTAAAACCGCTTCTATATTTTGAATTACAAGCCGGGTTTGTTTTGCAATATCTCCGCTCTCCAATTTACCGGTTGCGGGATCCAGCGGAATTTGACCTGCAGTAAATATTAAACTCCCGACAACCACCGCCTGATTATAAGGC
>JBAPTX010000580.1:0-1942 GCA_049282375.1 Calditrichia bacterium | reverse complement strand
TACCACAGAATCCGCTGCCAGACTTTTAATGCGCGGCGGGTAGTTGGAAACGGTTTGCCCGGAGCGGTAATCCACAGTAACACCATCAATCATCATTTTATCAAGATCATAACCGACTGCCCCTCCGCCAGGAGTTACCACCGCCAAAACCGCTGCATCCGGCGGAATGCTGAAGGAGACCAGCCCGCTGGCTCCCGTAAGCAGAAACGCATTAGCAGCGGCATCATACAGATCATGAGAACCGCTGCCCAGATCAATCTCAACTGCTTGCGCGGTGTTGTAGGGATTAAAATAGAGATAGGTCGGATAGGCGGTATCGCCAAAAAAATCGGTTTTCAGAACATCCAGTTTCAGGATCATGGGAATATGGGTCGTGTCGATGATTCCGCCAAAGATTCCCACATGAGAGGAGCCGTAGAGCGCCAGATTGGTCTGTCCCCAGCCGCCGGTCACGGCATCGCCGGTGGCAAAGGGACTGTAGCCCATCCAGGTTTTGCGCATGGCCTCATGGGCAATATAGGAATCGGGATCGTAGAGGTGCGCCCACCATTCGCTGTCCTGATTTTCATCCGGCAGATAATTGGGGTACAGCAGCCGGGCTGCGTTCGCCGCATTCAACATCCATTTCCCGATGGCGCGGGCGAAGCGGTCATCATAACGCACCAGCGGTACCAGCGCGCCGGCCTGCTCAAAAGTATTCATCATGAAAGCATATTCATTTTCACCAATCAGCCCGGAGCAGTCATACCCGCCCCAGTTGCCGACCACCGCCCCCCAGAGTCGCTGATTGTCTGTATTAAAACACCAGTTGAGGATCTTTTCCAAATCGTAGTTGGTGCCCAGTTCCGCATTCATGCGGGCAGCCATGTAAGCACCGTAAGAGAGCTGCAGTTCGTAGGCGGGATTATTGGTGAGGCTGTTCAAATATTCCAGGCACCATTCGGCGCCGATGCGGTATTCAGTGTTGCCGGTTTCCGAATAGGCGTTGTAGAGCAGCCAGCCGATGGCGCCGGCCGCTTCCGGTTCGCGAACCCCGCTGGCGTTGGGAGTCATACTGGCCAGGTACCATCCGCGATAATTCATGTAGGGGATCTGCCAGGGAGTAGTGCTGCCGCCCATGGTTTTGACCGCCTGCAGCCACTGGTCTGCCACGGTCGTAAATTGATGGGCAAAATCGCCGGTATTGGGATACAGATCATAAAGCTGATAAAAAAATATGTTCGGCATGGTGTCATACCACCAGTCGCTGCCGCTGGTTGCCACCGGGTGATTCAAATAGACGTTCTCCTGCGGGCGGCGGTTGAAATATTCTTCACACATCAGCACGAAATTGGCGCCGTTCTGATTGCTTTTGTCGATACCGGCGAGAGTGGCCCCAATTACCGCCGGCAGCACGTTGATGCCTTCGGCTGATCCGGGTGCGGTTGTTCCCACCACTGTATGCAGGCCGAAACTGATGTGCTGGGGATAATTGACAGTATTGGTGCGCCACCAGATCAGGGGGAGATACTGGCCGCTCAGATTAAAATCGAAAACATACGTATCATAACCCTGAGCCACTTCGCGCCAGTCGCGCATTTCATAAGGAGAGGGCATATTGGGCATTTGCTCGATGCGGGGAATGGCAATCTGCTGGGCGGAAACTGAGTCCGAAAGCATGATCAGTAAATTAATTAAAAGAAAAATGTTCAGCTTCTTTCGCATAATCCAGCCTTTAATTATTCCCACACAAAGTCACAAAGCACACAAAGTTGTTTTATGATTTATGTTTGAAATCATTCAATTTTCCCATTGATGATTCTGGAGATGCCGTTCTTCATCAGGGCTTCTCCAATACTTGTTTAGACTAATTTTTTCTTCGTGTTCTATGCGTCTTCGTGTGAGATAAAAAATTTAAAAATCATCAATTAATCAGCCTTTTTTTATGTGCTTTGTGTCTTCG
>JBAPTX010000579.1:0-2657 GCA_049282375.1 Calditrichia bacterium | reverse complement strand
AATGCCATTTGATAGTATCTTTTAACCAGTTGTTCAAACGCTTTTTCAGAACCTGTCTGACAGGCTGTGATTATCTCCGCATCTGTCTCTTCCGATTTTGTCGCCACTTTACTCTGTTCGTCCCGTTTATTAGGTATTACCCCGCAAATGCTGTTTTATTCAAATTTAAATGCACTATTCCCCTTTTTGGCGCAAAAACCAATTCCTCATTTCAGATCGCCTACTAAACTGAAATTGCTGTATTATTCTATGCTGATCAACGGTTCCAATTGCCGGAATGTTTTTTCACCAATTCCCTTTACATTTTTTAAATCGGTCTTTCTTTTGAATGGCCCGTGCAGGGTGCGGAATTCAATAATTCTTGCCGCAATGGCGGGTCCGATGCGGGGAAGTTCCTGCAAATTGTCGGAAGGGGCGGTATTAATGTTAATGGGAAGGTCAGATGTTTCAGTGGGTGTACTTTGCCGGGAAATGGTGATATTCTCCGCTCTTTGCGCTCCCGGTGCTGCAGTCTGCAGCAGGCTGTCCTTTCTTTGCAGAAATTTCTTTTCAAATGCGCTGAAATCGTATCTTTTTTGTGGGGAAAGCCAGGGTTCTGCATACTGGTATAAAACGGCTGCCGCAAATATGCCTATCACAAACCAGAGCCCTTTAATTTGTGCGCGGGTAAAATTCATGAAGTCTTCACATTTATTTATCTGCAATTTAAAAAAGATTTATAAATATGAAAGTAAAAAATGAGGGGTGGAGAGCCCGGCGGCTGGATGATGCATCAGAGTTACCAAAGTGTCTTAAAAAAAAACCGGGCACCTGCGGCCCGGTTAAAATTTCATGACTCAATATGTGTAATGCTTCTTATACCCGCTCAATAACCTTCCGCAGGCGGCTGCGCACATCTTCGGCCACGCCCGCCAGGCCGGGATTGGAAACGGCCTGCATGGACGCCATGGGATCAACGGCGCTGACCACGATTTTACCGGCTGTGTTCTGAAAAACAACCACATTGCAGGGAAGCATCAGACCGATTTTTTCTTCAGCCAGCAATGCCTTGTGGGCAAAAGGCGGATTGCATGCTCCTAAAATACGGTAGGGGCGGAAATCCACATCCAGCTTTTTTTTAAGGGTTTCCTTTACATCAATTTCCGTTAAAATTCCAAAACCCTCTTCCTTTAATTCAGCCGTTACCTTATCGATTGCTTCATCAAAGGACAGGTTTACTTCTTTCGCAAAACCATATTCAAAATTTTCCATCAGGGCTCCTCCTGAATTATTTTATTCTTACTTTAAATGCACCCTGAAAGGAAAAGTTACACCGGATGCAGGGTCTTAAAGGGTTCGGTTTTTACTGCAGGGTCTGTTTGGTGGGTACTGCAAAGAAAAACCCCGCTTTCTGAGCGGGGCTTCCGGCAGGCGGTCAGTGGGTCTAAGTCTAAATATTCAATGCTTCTTTTACTTTATCGAAGAAACCTTTTTTCTGAGGGGGCTGCAAATTTTCAAGTTCGGCCAACTCCTCCAGGATCTCTTTTTCCCTGGGAGACATTTTTGTGGGCGTCCACCCTTTTACCTGCACCAGTAAATCGCCGCGGCCGTATCCGTTAAGCTGGGGAAACCCTTTCCCCCGCAAACGGAAGACTTTACCGCTCTGAGTGCCGGAGGGAACCTGAATCTGAACAATTTTGTTTTCCTCTCCCTCCATTTCCAAAGTAGGAACTTCCAGTTCTCCGCCCAATGCGAGCCTGGGAAAACTGAGCAAGGATTCGTAAATGACATCATTGCCGTTGCGGGTAAAAAACGGGTGCGATTTCTCCTCAATGACCACCGCCAGATCACCGGCCGGTCCGCCGTTCGGCCCCGCGTTACCCTTGCCGCGCAGCGTTAAGTAATTGCCATCAGCGGCACCGGCGGGAATAGTCACTTCGACCATTTCCTCTCCCTGCACCCGGCCTTCTCCCCGGCAGGTTTCACATGGATCTGAAACAATGGTACCGCGCCCGGCGCAGCGGGAGCAGGTGGATACATTCATAAAGCGGCCGAATATGGACTGGGTGACTTCCCGGACTTCACCGGCGCCCTGGCAAACCGGACAGGTTTGCGGCTTGCTGCCGGATTTCATCCCGTTGCCCCCGCAGGTATGGCAGGCCACCTGTTTTTTTATCTTAATATTTCTCTCTACACCGGAGGCAACTTCCTCCAGAGAAAGCTTCAGGCGAATCTGCATATCCCGACCGCGCTGTTGGCGGGTTCCGCGCCGGGATTGCCCGCGCCCGCCGAACATATCGCCAAAAACCTGTTCGAAAATGCTGAAAGGATCGGACATGTCGAAATCAAAACCGCCGCCGGGGGTTCCTTTTACACCCTCATGGCCGAAACGGTCGTATCGGGCGCGTTTCTGTGGGTCGCGCAATACTTCATAGGCTTCAGCGGCTTCCTTAAAGTTATCCTCTGCTGCCTTATCACCGGGATTACGGTCGGGGTGATACTTCATTGCCATTTTCCGGTAGGCCGCCTTAATCTCCGTTTCAGTGGCGGTCCGGCTTAATTCCAGTATTTCATAATAATCTCTTTTTACAGCCATATATATCAATTAACTCCTGCGTTTTTAAAAATAACCTCGGTTTTCTTAATTATATTCAAAGGTATCTGAAAGAATTCGGGCG
>JBAPTX010000578.1:0-6309 GCA_049282375.1 Calditrichia bacterium | reverse complement strand
CTTCAGCACTGTTCCCACTGCTTTGGAAGCACGCCAGGCCTGCAGCCGTTTTTTCAGGTCGGTGGAGGTGCGAAGAATATCATCAATTTCGTTGGGTGTGATTTCGGTTCCATCCACTGTAAAACTGAAACCGTACAGGTGCTCAGTCTGGGCTGCTTCCGCTTTAATGCGTGCTTTTACCACATCCGGCACTGTGCCCGGATTATTCCCGGCCATGTAGAGCATGGTTTCCAGTTGACGCACCTGCAGATCGCTCAGGTCGTTGCTGTTCTCTAAAAAGCCGCGGATTTTTTTAATGTTATCCGCGCTGCCGGTAAATCCGGCCAGGGCTTCATTGGCACGGCGGGTTTCCACTGCATTGCTGCTGTCCCCCTCTACTATATGGGTGTTGGACTGCCACTCCGCCCTGGCGGAGCGATAATACAACTGCTGGTATTCATTTGTATAATTGTCGATAAACTCACCGGCCCGCTGCCGGACATCTTCAGAATTTCCGCAGCCGGAGATTAAAATCAAAAATGCTGCCGGAAAGATCAGTTTTTTCATCAATGGATTTCTCCTTTCTGTTTAAATCAGGGCAGGAATATTAACACGTTGCGGCGGGCGGCTCAACCTGATTCTTATTAAAAGCAATATCCCACTTCAGTTTTCAAGAGAAGAGCGGGTTCATTTTTTGCCGGAAAACTCCCCTTCTGTTATTATATTTTGTCTGCTCGTGCAGGCAGCCGCAAAATAGTTTGTTTAAATAACTGAACCGCTGCATTCATAAAGAAGTGAGAATTTAATGGAAATTCCTCTATTACGCGATATTTTGGTCATTCTGGGTCTGGGAACCGCTGTTCTTTACCTGTTCAGTAAAATACGCATCCCGCCGCTTATCGGATTTCTGCTGACCGGTGTGCTGGCCGGCCCTTACGGGCTTAGCTGGGTATCCGCCGTACATGAGGTTGAAATTATGGCGGAAATCGGTGTGATTCTGCTGCTGTTTACCATTGGAATTGAATTTTCTTTTCAGCGGCTCCTGGAATTGCGAAAACCGGCGCTTATCAGCGGAACCGTGCAGGTGGGGTTAACCGCACTGGCTGTTTTCATGATCGGGCGGTTTGCCGGATTTTCCGCACCTGCGGCCGTTTTCAGCGGATTTCTGGTGGCGTTAAGCAGCACCGCAATTGTCTTGAAGCTGCTGCAGGAAAAAGGGCAAATTGATACCCCCGCCGGCAGGATTTCCGTGGGCATTCTTATTCTGCAGGATATTGTGGTGGTTCCCATGATGATGATAACTCCATATCTGGGAGGGGAAAACGCCGGGGGCGGTTTCAATTTCTGGCTGCTGATTGTGCAGTTAATCGTGCTGGCGGCATTTGTTTATATCAGCAGCAAATGGCTGGTTCCCCTGATGCTTCATCAGGTGGCCCGCACCCGCAGCCGCGAGCTGTTTTTAATGAGCGTGGTGGTGCTGGCCTTTGCCGCCGCCTGGTTTACCGCCAAAGTGGGGCTTTCCCTGGCACTGGGCGCTTTTATTGCGGGGCTGGTGATCTCCGAGTCGGAATACAGTCACAGCGCTTTTGCGCAGATTCTGCCCCTTCGTGATATTTTTTTAAGTTTCTTTTTTGTTTCTGTGGGCATGCTGCTCAACGTCGGTTTCGCTCTGCACAATATCGGCATAATTATGCTGCTGCTTTGCGGGGTAATTGTACTGAAGGCAGTATTTACCTTTGGCGCCGCGGTCCTCTTGCGATATCCCTTTCGTATTAACATCCTGGTTGCGCTGGGGCTGGCGCAAATCGGTGAATTTTCCTTTATTCTCTCCAAAGTGGGTATGCAGTTTAATTTACTGGATTTTAATATGTATCAGGTTTTTCTGGCGGTGGCGGTGCTTTCCATGATGCTGACGCCGCTGCTGATGGCTCTGGGGCAGTTGGGAGAAAAATGGAAGGCGGGAAAATCCGTTAAACCCGCGCTGCAGCAAACTGAAGATGGCGGCGGTCCGGTTCTTTCCGACCACCTGATCATCATCGGGTTCGGGCTGAACGGGCGCAACCTGGCGCGGGCGGCGGCGGCTGCCGGTATCCCCTACATCATTTTTGATCTCAATCCCGATACAGTTGCAAGGGAGCGCAAAAACGGCCTTCCCATATTTTACGGGGATGCCGCTCAGCCGGAAGTGCTGCACCTTGCCGGGATTGAACAGGCGCGGGTGCTGGTTATCGCCATTAACGATCCGGCTGCCGTGCGGCGGATGACCCGCCTGAGCCATGAAATGAATACAAATGTCCATATCATTGTGCGCACCCGCTATGTTAAGGAAGTGGAGGCGCTGTTAAAGCTGGGAGCCGATGAGGTGATTCCGGAAGAATTTGAAACCGCCGTTGAAATTTTTCACCGGGTTTTGAAAAAATACCTGACCTCCCGCGCTACCATTGATCTGCTCACTTCCGAAATCCGGGCGGACGGCTACCGAATGCTCAGATTACCGGAAGCGCAGAAGGGAGATGATGCATCCCGTAAAATATCGGAACTGGAGATTTCACGGATTCTGGTTCCGGAGGGCGCCTTTATTATTGAAAAAACCCTCCGGCAACTGCAGTTGCGGCAGCAGCATCATCTGAACCTGCTGGTTGTTTTCCGGGGTGAGGAAGTGCTGGCCCATCCGGACGGCGCAACGCGGTTTCTGGCAGGAGATGAACTGCTGGTGCTGGGGGCTACCGGTGAGGTGGCCGCCTTTCGGGAAAAGCTGCAGAAGCCGGAGACTGCCGGGTAGCCGCACCGCTTTTTTCCGGCCAGCCTAAAAATTCTTTTAGCTGAAACTTTTCGGTTCACCTGCGTAATATTGAGCAGCAAAATTTTAAACCTAATTTTACATGAAGGAGAAATTCTGATGCGGTTCATTTTGTTAAGCTTACTTTCTTTGCTGTTATTGCAAGGCTACAGCGCTGACACCCCAGAGCAGTACCGTGCCCTTGATCCGGCAAATATGGACCTTTCGGTCAAACCTGGAGATGACTTCTACCGCTATGCAAACGGTGTTTGGCTGGACAAAAATCCCATTCCCGGCGAATACAGCCGCTGGGGAAGTTTTGATGCGCTGGGTGAAAAAAGTGTGGAGGACCTGCGCAGCGTAATGGAAGAGTCCCGCGATAACCGTACTGCGCCGGAGGGCAGTAATGTGCAGAAGATCGGCGATTTTTATGCCACCGGTATGGATACCCTGAAAATTGAAGCAGCCGGCATAAAACCCCTGCAGCCTTATTTTCAGAAAATTGAGGCAATGAAGTCACCTGCCGATGTGCAGCAGTTGATGGCGGAATTACACGATTACGGTTTCGGAACGGCCTTTCACATTTTTGCCGAATCCGATAAGAAAAATGCGGATATGGTAATTGCCTGGCTGTATCAGGGCGGGCTGAGTCTGCCGGACCGGGACTATTATCTGGAGGACAATCCCCGGCTGGTGGAGATCCGCAAAGAATACCGTCAGCATCTGGTGAATATGTTCAAGTTAATAGGTGATGACGAGATTGCTGCAGAAAAACATGCGGTAACGGTAATGGATGTGGAAACGCGGCTGGCTAAAGCTTCCATGACGCGGCTGGAACAGCGCGATCCGCAGGCGACCTATAACCCCATGACCGTGCAGGAGCTGGATAAAAGCAGCTCCAATCTGAACTGGCAGAACTATTTCAGCACCGTCGGCTTAAAGGAGCCCGGCACCATAAATGTAGCACAGCCCGGCTTTTTTAAAGAACTGGATGTAATGATTGCCGATGTGCCGGTAAAAGACTGGCAAACCTACCTGAAATGGCAGATACTGTCCAGTACCGCGCCATATCTCAGCTCTGATATTGTGAATGAAAATTTCCATTTTTACGGACAGGTTCTTTCCGGCAAAGAGAAAATGCGGCCCCGCTGGAAACGGGTATTAAAAGTAACCAGCGGCGAACTGGGCGATGCGGTGGGTCAGATTTACGTGAAAGAATATTTTCCCCCGGAAGCAAAAAAACGGGCGCTGGAACTGGTAAACAATTTGAAAGCCGCCTTCCGGGAAAGAATTGAAAACCTGGAATGGATGAGTCCGGAAACCAAAGAAAAAGCCCTAGCCAAACTGGACGCCTTTCGCACTAAAATCGGCTACCCGGATAAGTGGATCGATTACAGCAGCCTGGAAATCACCCGCGACTCTTATCTGCAAAATGTAATGCGCGCCGAAAAGTTTAATTTTAAAAGAGAGATGGATAAAATCGGGAAACCGGTGGACCGGGAAGAGTGGGGGATGACCCCGCAGACGGTGAATGCCTATTATCATCCCATGCTGAACGAAATTGCATTCCCCGCCGCAATCCTGCAGCCGCCGTTCTTTGATTTTAAAGCAGATGATCCGGTAAATTACGGCGCGATCGGGGTAGTGATCGGCCATGAAATGACCCACGGTTTTGATGATAAAGGCCGCCAGTACGACGCCGAAGGAAATATGAATGACTGGTGGACTGCCGAAGATGCGGAACGTTTTGAAAAGCGCAGCAATTTACTGGTGGATCATTATAACGCCTATGTGGCCGTGGACAGCTTTACGGTAGACGGCAAACTGACCCTCGGTGAAAACATCGCAGACCTGGGCGGCGTCAGCATCGCGTTCGATGCCATGCACAAGGCGATGGAAGATAATCCCAATCCGCAGAAAATCGACGGATTTACCCCTGACCAGCGCTTTTTCCTTTCGCTGGCGCAGATCTGGCGCAACAATATCCGCAAAGAAGAACTGATTAACCGGATTAAAACCGATGTCCATTCACCGGGGCGTTTCCGCACTTTGGGACCGCTCTCCAACTTTTCACCTTTCTATGAAGCATTTAATGTGCAGGAAGGCGACGGCATGTATCTGCGGCCGGAAAAACGGGCGCTTATCTGGTAAATTTATAAACCCGATTTCTGCAATAGAAAAGGCCGGCTGTGCAGCCGGCCTTTTTTTTTGTCCGTCTCATCCCTTTTTCCCGCTGCATAATACCCTGATTTTATATAGTACTGCCAAATACCAGCGGGGTGAAAACTGCTTTCCGAAAAGGTTCTCTCCTTTTCCTGAAGAACAGGAGAAGGGGAGAGGGAAAGTCAGATTCCGGGAATTATATCCGAACAACTGGGGGATAGGGATGTGGTCCAGAGGAGACGGGATATAGCAGCAGCCTCGAATCCAATTCCGCAATCAGAATGAGAAATTGAAAATTCCTACGGCAGCCCCAGGATGAGCGGGTTTTCCATTTGCTCCGGTTCCAGCCGCGCCAGCACATATTCTTTACCATAAAGTACACTGATTTTGTAAAGGGCGTATTCAGCCATGGAGCGGATCTCTTCATCGGGGTCAGTCTGAGCCAAACTACTCAGCGGCTGAACAAGAACATCAATATTCTTTAAGAACTTGGTGTAGTTGCAAATATGCTGCAGTGCGCTTTTGCGGCAGCCATCATTGGCTGATGCTAATGTAAATTCCAGGTTTTTGGAATAACAGGCCCAGTCAATGCAATCCGTTTGCGGCTGTACGGCACAGGATGTGATCAGTATCGATAAAAACAACATAGTGACCAGACAAAGGTTTTTCATGATACCCTCCGCGAAAAATGATGTGAATGTAAATTTAAGAACAGGTGAGTGGCAGGATCAGCAGAACCTTTATGAATCCGGTATCATTTTTTGCAAAAATGCAATTCAGTTTTCAGGAGAAAATTCCTGAACGCCAGGTGGTTACGCGCAACTAAATGACGATAACAATGAGTTATTACGGAAGATCAACAGGCGAAGTTGCGAAAGATTTAATTTGATTTCAGCTCAGAGGGGGCAGGGGGATATTTACAGGTATGAACTGTATTTTCCCAGAATGAAGCATTTGCTTATAATTTTAAAAAGGAAGGGCGGCAATTCGCTTCCGCAGAAGGATAACCGCCTGTGAAATTCACTTGCCCATCAGGTCATTTTCTGCCAGTAAGCTACATAAAAAATTTCCGGCGGCAGGGCAACCGGCAGCATGTTTTTAAACAGGCGGATGGATCCTTCCAGCCGCAGCCGTGCCACTTCCCATTCCAGCACCTGGCGTTCGCCATTCCCCCTGGGGGCCGGCAGATACTGGTAAATGCGCTTTCCTTTTAACAGATGATTCCATTCCACATTTACGAAATCGGAATCTCCGCGGGTCAGGCGGCGGATGCTGAAAGTGGAGTCGATAATCACTTCTTCCTCGCTGATGCCGCTGTTTAATAAAGTAATTTTCAGGTCGAGTTCAACAAAACTGGTATCCACCAGCCATTCATCGGATTCATTGAC
>JBAPTX010000577.1:0-2954 GCA_049282375.1 Calditrichia bacterium | reverse complement strand
GAATAAGTTAACCCATCCGGATCACCCCCTTCACCGCTACCTGAAAGAGCGCATTTTGATTATGGACGGCGCCATGGGTACTATGATCCAGCAGTACCGGCTGGATGAGGCGGGGTATCGCGGAGGTCGGTTTGCGGATGCTTCCGGCAATTTAAAAGGAAATAACGACCTGCTTTCCCTGAGCCGCCCGGAAATTATCCGGGAAATTCACTCTGCGTATTTAGCAGCGGGCGCTGATATTATTGAAACAAACACGTTTAATGCAAACGGCCTTTCCCAGCAGGATTACGGGATGGGTGATCTTGTCTATGAGATGAACCGCGCCGCGGCGGAGCTTGCCCGGGAAGCAGTGGCGGAGTTCACCCGGAAAAATCCGCAGCGCCCGCGCTTTACGGTTGGGGCAATCGGCCCGACCAACCGCACGGCTTCGCTTTCCCCGGATGTGAACCGCCCCGGATTTCGCAGCGTCTATTTCGATGATGTAAAAGCGGCTTACAAACCGCAGATTGAAGGCCTGCTGGACGGCGGGGCGGACCTGCTGCTGGTGGAAACCATTTTTGATACCCTGAATGCCAAAGCGGCCCTGTTTGCCATCGAAGAAGTTTTCGAGCAGCGCGGCGCCCGCCTTCCGGTAATGGTATCGGTCACAATTGTAGATGCCAGCGGGCGCACCCTCTCCGGGCAGACTCTGGAAGCATTCTGGATTTCCATTTCCCACATGGACCTGTTCAGTGTAGGGTTGAACTGCGCGCTGGGTGCCGAGCAGATGCGGCCTTTTGCGGCGGAGTTATCCCGCCTGGCGCCGCTTTATACCAGCATCTATCCCAATGCCGGCCTGCCCAATGAGTTCGGTGAATACGAAGAAACACCGGAGATTACCGCCCGCCTGCTGAAACAGTATGCGGAGGAAGGGTTTATGAATATTGCCGGCGGCTGCTGCGGAACCACCCCGGATCATGTGCGCAAAATTGCTGAAGTATTAGAGGGGATTCCACCGCGGCAGATCCCGGAAGTGCAGGGTTTGACCCGGTTCAGCGGGCTGGAGCCGTTGACGGTGCGGCCCGATTCCAATTTTATCAACGTGGGGGAACGCTGTAATGTGACCGGCTCCCGCAGGTTTGCCCGGCTGATCCGCGAAGAAGATTATGAAAGGGCCCTGCAGGTGGCGCGGGATCAGGTGGAAAACGGCGCCCAGATTCTGGATGTGAATATGGATGAGGGGATGCTGGATTCGGCGGCAGCCATGAAAAAATTTCTGAACCTGCTGGCGGCAGAGCCGGATATTGCCCGCCTGCCGGTAATGGTGGATTCCTCCGACTGGCGGGTGATTGAAGCCGGGTTGAAATGCCTGCAGGGCAAGGGTATCGTCAATTCCCTGAGCCTGAAAAACGGCGAAGCGGAATTTCTGCAGCAGGCGCGCCTGGCAAGGCGCTACGGCGCCGCGGTTGTTGTGATGGCATTTGATGAAGAGGGGCAGGCGGAAACATCCGGCCGGAAAGTGCAGATCTGCCGCCGCGCTTACCGGCTGCTTACCGGGGCAGCGGGCTTTCCGCCGCAGGATATTATTTTCGATCCCAACATCTTTGCCGTAGCAACCGGCATTGAAGGACACAATGAGCTTGCCCTGGCATATCTGGAAGCAGTGCGGCAGATTAAAAAAGAGATGCCGCAGGTGCTGGTCAGCGGCGGTGTCAGTAATATTTCCTTTTCTTTCCGGGGGAACAATACCGTGCGCGAAGCCATGCACTCCGCTTTTCTCTATCAGGCGATCCGTGCCGGAATGGATATGGGGATCGTAAATGCCGGCCAAATTACCGTTTATGAGGATATTGAACCGGAATTGAAGGAGCGGGTGGAAGATGTGCTGTTCAACCGCCGGGAAGATGCCACCGAACGGCTGGTCTCCTTTGCGGAAAATGTAAAGCAGAGCGCGGGTGAAAAGACGCGGGATCTGGTCTGGCGTGAGCAGCCGGTGGAAACCCGCCTGCGCTATTCGCTGGTAAAGGGCATTACCGAATTCATCGAAGCGGACACCGAAGAGGCAAGGCAGCAGCTCGGCAGCGCCCTGTCGGTAATTGAAGGGCCGCTGATGGACGGGATGAATCACGTGGGCGACCTTTTCGGCTCCGGTCGCATGTTTCTGCCGCAGGTGGTGAAGAGCGCACGAGTGATGAAAAAGGCAGTTGCCTTTCTGATCCCCTTTCTCGAGAAAGAACAGGAAAAGGGATCGAAAAAATCGCCGGGGAAGGTGCTGCTGGCCACGGTAAAGGGCGATGTGCACGATATCGGTAAAAATATTGTCGGGGTGGTGCTGGGCTGTAACAATTATGAAGTAATTGATCTGGGAGTGATGACCCCGGCGGAAAAAATTTTGGAAACCGCCCGCAGGGAACAGGTGGATATTATCGGGCTCAGCGGCCTGATCACGCCTTCGCTGGAAGAAATGTCACATGTCGCCCGTGAACTGCAGCGCAGCGGATTCAGGCTGCCGCTGCTGATCGGCGGCGCTACCACTTCGCAGAAACATACGGCGGTTAAAATTGCCCCGGAATACGAAGCGCCGGTGGTGCATGTGCTGGACGCCTCCCGCAGTGTCAGTGTGGTTAGCGGGCTCTTATCTTCCCGCAAAACGGAATTTGTGGAGAAAGTCCGCAGCGAGTATGCGAAACTGCGGGAACGGCACCAGTCGTTTCAGCGGGAAAAAGAACTGCTCTCCCTGGCGCAGGCGCGGGAGAACCGCTTCCGCACAGACTGGAAACAGGCGGAGATCGTGCGTCCTTCTTTTCTTGGCACGAAGTCATTCAACGGCTATCCGCTGGAGGAAATCCGGCAGCGCATCGACTGGACGCCCTTTTTCCGGGTGTGGGATCTGAAAGGCAAATTTCCTGAGATATTTGAGCATTCCCGTTATGGTAGAGAGGCACAGCGGGTGTATGCAGATGCGCAGGAAATGC
>JBAPTX010000576.1:0-1814 GCA_049282375.1 Calditrichia bacterium | reverse complement strand
GTATTGACGGATTTAAACCAGGATTCTGCGCCGGATCTGGTGGCTGTGAATTATAACCAGTGGAGCGATGGCAGTATTGCAGTTATGATAAATCAGGGAAACGGTACCTTTGGTAACCGAATGAATTATCCGGTCGGGCTGGAAGCAGCCCAGGTTTTAGCTGCCGATCTCAATGGGGATGATGTTGCCGATCTTGTTGTCCCGGCTTCGGGGTCCGATACCTTGTATATATATTTGAATGACGGAACCGGAGCTTTTTCTCTTTCCGGAACGCATCGTATTTTGTCCGAACCTTCCGGTGCAGCAGTATCAGATTTTGATGATGATTCCGACCCGGACATCCTGGTGCTGGGAAGCGGCAGCAGCCGTATGGTTATTTTGGAAAATAATGGTAATGGCGTTTTTAGTTTTGCCGGGGCAAAGCAGTTTGCCGGGAATAAGATCATTCCTTTCAATTTGAATAACGATGGTTTGCCGGATATTGCAATATACCGCTCGGTGAACCATATTTACTTTTTTACAGCCCATGTTGATATTTACCGTAATAACGGGAATTTTAATTTTACAAAAATCCAGCAGTTTGATCTGGGCAGCTCTATCTTTGAAATGATTCCAACAGATTTTGATGATGATCAGAAAGAAGACCTGCTGGTCAGCGGCACATTATACAGTGGCCCGGCATGGTCCTTACAGGTGCGGTATTTGCGAAATACCGGCAATGATTCACTGGAATCCTACAACGACTTTTACAGCGCTGCCGGGCGAAATATGGCGCTAGGCGACTTTAACAATGATTTGTTTGATGATCTGGTTGTCACATCATCCACCTACGGTACCGACTTCTTTACGGTGATGCTTAACGATGGAAACGGCGCATTTCAGCCGCCTTATTACATAAGAGTGGGCAGGCACCCCGCCGGCATAGCCACCGGTGATGTAGATAATGACGGAGATTTGGATGTGGCAGTGGCAATCCGGGATTCTGCCAGTGTGGCGGTGTTATTGAATAATTCAATTATCAGCGGAATTGTAGAGCCCGCGGAAATTCCCCTGCAATACAGCTTATCACAGAATTATCCCAATCCGTTTAACGCTTCCACCCGAATCCAATATCATTTAAAGGAAAAGGCGGATGTGGAAATTGAAATTTTTAATGTTCTGGCTCAGCAAATCCGGACTATCAATTTACGGCAGAGCGCCGCGGGTACTCACTCAATTAATTTCGATGCATCCCGGCTGCCGTCCGGTATTTACTATTACCGGTTTTCCGCGAAACAGCACGGCGAAACCGTCTTCCGGGAAATGAAAAGAATGATTTTGTTGAAATAATGTGAAATGCTGGACCGCAGCAAAAAAATACCCCCCGGTATTTTGGGGGGTAAATTTCTTCATGACAAATGAAACCTGGCAAATCAGGGCTTGCTGAGAAGCAACTCTTCCGAATAAAAAAATCAACTATTTATTTCCGTAATCGGCCTTATGCTCTTCCTGCTGAATTTTTAAATCTTCCAAAGACATCGGCTGGGGAACCCTGTTTTTAACCGGTTTTAAACTTTTCAAAAAGGCAAATACTGCCTGGAGATCTTCATCGGGGAGCTGGCCGAATGACTGCCACGGCATCGGGGGTAAAATGGGCCTTCCGGCACCCATATGTTTTCCGGTTCTCATGGCCTGAACAAAATGCTCTTCTTTCCAGAGCCCGATGCCGGTTTGATCATCCGGGGTCAGATTAATACCGTAAGAAATACCCCATGGTCCCACAAAAGCGGTTACCTGATTGCTCATCAGATACCAGTTTCCCTGCTGAACCATAT
>JBAPTX010000575.1:0-5680 GCA_049282375.1 Calditrichia bacterium | reverse complement strand
ATCCAGTGCATCTTCAATACTGGCATATTCATTAATAATGTGAAAAAATTCAAGCATTTGAAATATTTCATATACTTCCGGGTTCAAACTGCACAATTTAATATCACCGCCATTTTCACGGAACCGTTTAATTTCGCCAATTAAAACTCCCCAACCGGCACTGCTCATATAAACCAGGTTCTGCATATTGAAAATAATTTTGAACAAGCCTTCGTTTATTTTATGATCAATTTCTTTTTGCAGCAGATGAACATTGGCCTGATCTATATAGCCGCCCAGTTCAATTACGGCAATATTATTACTCTTATCAATTATTTTGGATTGAATGGAAATACCTTCTTTTGACACCGGTACTCTCTTTCTATTTAGCCGTTTGCTCTTTCAAAACTGTTTTTAAAATTTTTCCTGATTTATTCTTAGGGAGTGACTCTACAACCTCTACATATTTAGGGACTTTATATTGGGCCAAATTCCCTTTGCAAAAATCCAACAATTCTTCAACAGAAAAAATTTTGTGATTGGGTTTGGGAACCACATAAGCTTTAATGGCTTCCCCCAAAATCTCATCATTAATTCCAATTACAGCGACTTCGTGCACTTTTGGATATTCGAGTATTTTTTCTTCCACTTCTTTACCGCTAACCCTGTTGGCGGCCACCTTAATCATATCTTTAGAACGGCCTGCCACAAACAAAAACCCATCTTCGTCAATATAACCGATGTCGCCAGTATAATAAAGACCGTTCTTAAGAGCGCGTTTGGTTTCCTTCGGGTCATTCCAATATCCAACCATCAGATTTGCACCGCGGGCTACAATCTCACCCACTTCGCCAATCGGCAGCGGATTTCCTTTCTCGTCTGCAGGAAATAATTCCACATTTGGAATCGGCTTTCCAATGGATCCCCATTTCCGGGGTAAATCCCGCGGGTTCAGATATGAAAGACGGGCAGAAGCTTCCGTTGCACCGTACATAATAAACAATTTTGCAGGATAAAAAGTAATTGCCACTTCTTTTTGAACAGCCGGTGCCATTGCCCCTCCGGCCTGAGTAATATATCTTAAACTTTCAAATCGATACTTTTTCAAAGACGATTTATTCAATAAAATTGAAAAAGTGGAAGGCACTCCAGAAAAACCGGTGCATTGTGTATTTTTCATGGTATCCAGTATTGCATTTGGAAATGCAAACCGGTTATCTATTACAACTGATCCTCCCATAAAAAAATGTGTATTCAGAAGTGATTTTCCATAAATATAATAAAATGGCAAGATTACCATTATCCTGTCTTCTGCAGTTAATTCCAGGTATTCTACAATAGAACGGGTGTTCGTTACAATATTTAAATGGGTAAGGGTTACACCTTTTGGTTTGCCTGTGCTGCCTGAGGTATAGACTATAGAAGCTAAATCAATATCAATGGATCTGACGGAGATTTTCGCTTTTTCCTGTGTTTCATAAACCTTTTCTATATTTTCCCACGTTTTCCCGCCATAGCTGGTATCAGTAGGGGAAGCGCTGGTTACAATAGTTTTTACAGTAGGTACCTCTTCCACAATATTTTGCAGCATCTTAAAATATTTTTCCTGAGCAATAATGGCAACTGAACCTGAATCATTAAGTAAATAAACCAGATCGTTTGCGGTAATCTCTGTATTTAAAGCTACTGTTACCGCACCTGCTTTTAAAATCGCATAATAGGCAATGATATAGTTAAATGAATTTTCATAAAGAATCGCAACCCGCTGACCCCTTTGAACTTTGAAACGTTGCAAATAATTGGCGAGCTGGTTCGCTTTTTCATCTATTTCCCGGTAAGTCATCCATTTCCCGTTAAACCAAACAGCCGGTTTATCGGGAAATTGGAGAGCTGCTTTCTCCAGAAATTCATTTACCTGCATTTTAATCTCCAAAATATTATCTACAGAATATAAACTGCTTCAGATGATTAGATACGCCCAAAGGCCAGCATCCAGACGGATTTTATTATGATTTTTAAATTCAACCAGGGGGATTTGTAATGATCTGCATAGTATAAATCATATTTGACTTGCTGGCGAATATTCTCTACAGAGTCATCATAAGCGGTTTCAACCTGGGCAAATCCCAAAAGGCCCGGGCGAACTTTCAGTCTGTTAACATAAAAGGGAACATCTTTTTCATATTTTTCGGCAAAATAGGGTGTGTGCGGTTGAGGCCCAACAAGACTGAGATCACCATTAAAAATATTCAAAATATTGGGAAGGTCTTCAAGGGCGGTTTTTTTCAGGAATTTAGCAATTTTCAGGCTTTCGGGTTCATCCAGTATTGGATTGAAAGTACCATTCAATTTGCTATGTAGAAGACGAGTCGTGCGGAATTTATACAATCTGAAAATACGATTGCTTTTTCCAACCCGTTCCTGTGAGACAATAGCTGGTCCGCCTGACTCCAGTTTAATCAGGAGTGAAAGCAAAAAATACAAAGGTGCAAAAAAGACTATCAGAATTGTGGACAGGAGAAAATCCAGTAAACGCTGGACAGAGGTGAAAGCACTTTTTATACCGGTAATAAAAACGTGGATGTAATTAATTCCGGCATGAACATCATAGGAGGGTTCAACAAATTCATAACTGATACCGTATCTGCGGCAAAAACCAATTGCTTCATGAATATTGCGGATATCCCGGTAATCATATGCAATAATCAATTTGCTGATATCATTTTCCTGAACAATATCCTTTAAACTGGTTATTCCTCCCAGGATATTTAAATCCTTACCACTATCCTCAGGACTGATATTACCTGAATTATGAATTATTCCGACAAGCTTATCACGATGGTTTTCACTTTTATAGTGATGATATAAGTATGCCCCTATATAATTTAACCCCATAACAGCAATATTTTTCGTCCCATTGGAACTTTGGGCGGCATTTGCTTTTACCTGCTTCTTTTGGTTTTGCTGCATTGTATGTATCACTTTAAAGGTCCTGCATTTATAAGTTATCTGGCAACGCCAGGCATAGCTCCGCCACGTAAATTACAGCGGCAAATATATTCTAGAGCAAAAGTATAGCCTTGATAAAACTCACAAAAAACTAAAGGGACTTGATCGACTGCTATTTAAGGATTCTACTTTAACGCCATTCAATATTTAATCAGGCTCATATTAGCAGATTCCTGCTCTTTTCTCTTGAGGAATGTCAAGTTTTACTAAACCGTTTTTACGTTTTCTGACAAACATGATAAATTTACCCGGGCCAGAAAATACATATCTGATAATTGTACCTGAAATCAATAGCCGAACGATGAAAAATATATGGTGATTTCAATATCTATTAGGCCACTGTTTTATTTTAATTTATTGTTTAAAAAGGCTTGCTTTTTTATATTTGCTCGCATTTATTTTCCAGTGATTTTTAACATGGAGGCATTATGAGTAACAATTTCAAACCTTATGTTTCGGCGGATAAAAAGCTACCGGAATTTACGCTTCGGGCTTTGATTCTGGGACTTTTTATGACGGTGATTTTGGGAGCAGCAAATGCGTATTTAGGATTGAAAGCCGGCATGACCATTGCCGCCACCTATCCTGCGGCAGTAATAGGAATGGCATTTCTCAGATTGATGAAAGGATCTATTCTGGAAGAAAATATTGCCAGAACGGTCGGTTCCATTGGTGAATCTATTGCAGCAGGCGCTATTTTTACAATTCCAGCCTTTATGATTGCCGGGGTATGGGAAGGCTCCTTCTGGTCGGTAAAGCACTATCTTGAGGCGACCTCAATTATGTTTGTGGGGTCTATCATAGGAATTATGTTTGTCACTATACTTCGCCGGGTGATGGTGGAAGATCGTGAACTGCCGTTTCCCGAATCTGTTGCTGCATCGGAAATCCATAAAGCCGGACGCTCCGGAACCAGCGGTGCCAACATTCTATTTGGTGCGATGGGCCTAGGAGCATTTATCCAGATTATAAAAGAAATTCAACTAATTGCCAGCCGGGGCCAGGAGTTTGTTCATTTCGGCCAAAAAGTTCTTGGAATCGGGCCGGCTTCAACAAATGCAGGGGGTGGTGCACTGATAAGTACTCCGGGAGTCAGTCCGGCATATATGGGAGTTGGATATATTATCGGTCCTGAGTTAGCCGCTTTGAATTTTACCGGCGGGCTGCTTGCCTGGGGATTGTTTGTACCCCTGTTGCTATATTTTCTTGGACCGGACCTGGTCGGTACTGCTGCGCCGGAAGCGACCTGGATAACCAATGCCATTAATGTCTGGAAAGATATTGTCCGGCCAATTGCCATCGGCGGGATGTTAATGGCGGCAGCATATACTTTGTATAAGATGCGGAAAAGCCTGGCCACCGGCTTAGGGCGTGCCATTAAAGATGTCCGTAAAGCCGCTACCGCCGGCGGCAGTGAAGCTGAAGAACGCACCAACCGGGACATGCCGTTCAAATGGGTATTTATCGGGATCGCCCTTTCAACAATCTCCACTTTTGTGATCTACAGCTATTTTTCCGGGAATATCGGTGCGGCAATTATTGCCACAATTGTGATGGTGATTGCAGGTTTCTTTTTTGCCGCTGTATCAGGTTATCTGGTCGGCTTAATCGGTTCCAGCAATAATCCTGTTTCGGGTCTGACGATATCAACGCTGATTGTTGCTGCAATTTTAATGGTAGCTTTGGGAGTAAAGGGTACCGCCGGTGTTGCCGCAGTTCTTGGGGTGGCGGCTGTAATTTGTGTTGCAGCAGCAGTTGCCGGAGAAATGCTTCAGGATTTAAAAGTAGGGCATTTGCTGGGCGGCACCCCCTGGCGCATGCAGGTGGGCGATCTCTTTGGCGTTTTGGTCGGTTCGGCAATTATGTTTTTCCCACTGCTAATTCTGCACCAGGGCGATATTAATCAGGGCGGGGCCGGCCTTGGCGGCGCTAACTACCCGGCTCCGCAAGCCAGTTTAATGGCCATTCTGGCTAAAGGAATCGTCGGTGGTGATATGGCCTGGCCATTGATCATTGTTGGAATTATTATGGCCATTGCCTTTATTCTGTTGCGGGTTAAAAGTCCTATGCTGGTTTGTGTGGGAATGTATCTTCCCCTGGAAACTTCCTTTGCAATTTTTATTGGCGGTTTGATTCGCGGAATTGCTGACAAAATGGCCGCTAAAAGAGGGTTTAATGAAGCCCAGAAAATCCGCTCTGAAAATAGCGGAGTTTTGGTGGCTGCAGGGTTGATTGCCGGAGAAGCATTGATTGGGCTGCTTTTCGCCTTTTTTGCCTTAATGGAGTGGAACGTCCCGGCAGTTTTCTCCCAGGATGGTTCCATGCTGGAATTCCTGACTGCTATTCCGGTATTCCTGGTAGTGGGCTGGCTCTTGGTGCGGATCCCCTTGAAACATGCAGGCAGTGCAGATGAGCCTGCACCTCCCAGCGCAATGTAAAACAGGTTAAACTGTTAAACCCCCGTACTGAATTGTATGGGGGTTTTTTCTTTCAGACATCCAAACTTTATATTATTATGATTAAATATAAACAGGAGTATTCTAAAAAAGAGGACTGAAATGAACTTCCACAAAATTATGGTACCCATCGACTTTAGCCCGTTTTCCGAAATCGCTCTGCAAATGGCAATTGAACTGGGCGGTTTATTTGAGTCCGAATTGACCCTTTTTCATGCCGAAGTATTATTTCAGGA
>JBAPTX010000574.1:0-1905 GCA_049282375.1 Calditrichia bacterium | reverse complement strand
TTCATGGATTACCTGCATCATAGCGCTGATCTTTTCTTCGGACTGACGGAAACTGGCATTTAAATCTACCGTTCGCGCAAACAGTTGATTCAGGCGGTCAAAAAGTGGGCTGAATTCATCCTGCTTACCATATTTCAGCGGGGCATTATCCTGAGATTCCTGAAGATGATCCAGCGCGATCTGGAAGTTTTTGATATTCCGCCGGTAAATTCCTGAAGTAAGGAATACCGCCAGTGTAATGATGAATAAAGAAAGGACACTGGCAATAACGATTATAAAGGGCCGGTTCCGGTAAAAACTTTCCAGATGCTTCACCGAAATCACTGCACGTAAATAACCATGCACAAGGCTGTCCCGCACCAGCGGATGAATCACGTCAAGAATCTCCTGCTGCCCTTCCCAGGTGGCATTGATTACAAACGGTTTGTCCGTTTCCAGCAGTTCCAGTTCTTCCGGACGGGTATAAACCTGCCCCTCCACTTTCGGGTCATCGCTCAGTACAATATGATTGGTGGTGTCAATCAGCAGAATGTGCAGTATTTTTGAATTATTCCCGCTGAGCCGGGACATTAACCGGCGGGTGGGATATTTATTATAAGCGGATAATTTTGACAGGTCCAGATTGTCCGCATTGATGACGTTGTTTACCTGCTCCACCAGTAAAAAAGACAATTTATGATTCAGATCTTCATAAAAGGCGTTGATGCTGCGGTAAAGAAAAAAGATTATTGTGCTTTCCAGCAGGAGTGTGGCAAATATAATAATAAGGGCTTGTTTATAGATGATTTTCATTTACAAATCCGGGACTCCCTAAGTGTGCAATTATTTAAATACTGAATCAATACATCGGTCGAACTGTTTCTCAAATCCGAAACAGCTATTATACCTATTTGGTTTTCCTAAATCAATCGCCTATTGCCCGGTGATGGCGGGTGGCTTGCTGTGCACAGGAAAACGAAACCGGGGGAATGGGAGAGCCGGAGAAACAAATTGCCGGACTGTGACCGTTATGCGTCGATTTCCCACAATTAAATTATCGGCAGAGAAAGAATTTCCAGCATCCTGAATGCCTACTTTTTGCCCTTTTCCCTTTTATGGATATTCCGCTGGAAATTTTCAATATCCTCTTTACTGCCCATCACCAGTAACTTATCGCCTTTTTGTATGACGTAATTTCCTGCCGGAATAGTACCCGGGCGTCCCGGAATTCCGCTGGTGCTGTCATCATTATTGCGGATCAGGATAATTTCCAGCCCGAATTTCTGCCGGATATTTAATTCGCTGATGGATTTATCAATAAAAGAAGAAGGCGGTTCTACTTCCATCAGGCGATATCCGCGAGATATTTCAATATTGCGCTCTCCGGAAACAGCGCCTAAAACGGAATGAACACCGCCGGCCAGATCCAGCTTAAAAATTTCCCGGTTGTAAGCATCAATCACATCCTTCAGGGTAATTGAACCGGCAAGCTCGTGTGAATTCTTTTTCTTCAGCACCGGAAGTTCATCTAAATCATAGCGCCCGAATTGATGCATTACCAGATCGAGATTGTCTTCCGGGTAAAAAACCGCGCCGGCAGGTTCGGTGATATCAGCGGCAATGACAATCCCGGAGAGATTCTCCTGTTCCATTATAAATTCCTTCAGTGTTCCCATGGTAATAATGCCGGTCAGTTCTTTGCGCTTGTTTACTACCATTAATACTTCATGCCTGCTGTGTATAAAATGGCGGATTAAATCAAGAAACCCCATATCCGCCGGGATACACTCAATATCCGTTTTCATCACCGATTTAACTTCCAGCTTGCGCAGAATATTGACATCCCGTCCTTCAAAGATATTGATCCCTTTCCGCACCAGCTTCATGGTATAAATAGATTCCCGCTGAAAATAACCGGCCAGCAGG
>JBAPTX010000573.1:0-5861 GCA_049282375.1 Calditrichia bacterium | reverse complement strand
GTTTCAATCTGCTATTCTTAAATGAAAGGAGGGATCATGGTCGGGAGAACACGCATCGAAAAAGATTCGCTTGGCGAAAAAAGAGTTCCGGAGGCTGCTTATTATGGGGTGCAGACGGTGCGGGCGCTGGAGAATTTCCCGGTTAGCGGGTTGAAGGAAGACCCCGCATTTATCCGGGCCTATGGCTATATAAAAAAAGCGGCGTGCCGGGTGAACCGTCGTGCCGGCAAGCTGAATCCGGAAAAAGCGGATGCCATTGAAGAAGCGGCCGCGGAAGTGATTGCGGGAAAATGGGATGATCAGTTTGTAGTGGATGTGTTTCAGGCGGGCGCCGGCACCAGTTTCCACATGAATGTGAATGAGGTGATTGCCAATCGTGCCCTGGAGATTCTCGGAAAAGAGCGGGGCGATTATCAGCAACTCCATCCGAATGATGATGTGAATTTCGGCCAATCCACCAACGACACGTTTCCTACAGCCATCCATCTGGCGGCGCTGGAGCTGTCGAATGAATTGCGGCCGGTTCTGGCAGAACTGGCAGATGCCTTCAATACCAAAGGGGAAGAGTTTCATCACATATTAAAATCCGGCCGCACTCACCTGCAGGATGCCGTTCCCATCCGGCTGGGGCAGGAATTCCGGGGATATGCCGCGGCGCTGCAACGCAGCCTGCATCTGCTGAAAGATGCCGAACGGGAGCTGCAGGATCTGCCCATCGGCGGTTCCGCTGCCGGAACCGGCTTAAACACAGTTCCCGGCTTTCAAAAAGATGTCGTTGCGGAATTGAGTGATCTGACCGGGCTGGAACTGCATCCGGCGCAAGACCTTCGCGAAGCCATGCAGAGCCGCCAGGCCATTGCCGCCGCTTCCGCCGCGCTCCGGAATCTCGCCCTGGAACTGATCCGTATCGCCAATGACCTGCGGCTGCTTTCTTCCGGCCCTGCTACCGGACTGGCGGAAATAAGCCTTCCGGCGGTTCAGCCGGGTTCATCCATAATGCCGGCCAAAATTAATCCGGTAATGGCGGAGTGCCTCAACATGGTCTGTTTCCAAATAGCAGGAAACGATACCGCGATCAGCATGGCGGTGCAGGCCGGGCAACTGGAACTGAATGTGATGATGCCGCTGATGGCATTTAAACTGCTGCAGAGCTACAGGCTGTTCATCAACTATCTGCCTGTATTTACTGAAAAATGTGTGCGGGGAATCAGCGCCAACGAAGAGCGCTGCCGGCGCTACATGCACAGCTCGGCGGCACTCGGAACCGTGTTGAATCCGCTGATCGGCTACAGCAAAACCGCAGAATTAATTAAGCAGGCACTGCGGGAGGAAAAGTCGATACGGGAACTGGTGGTGGAAAATAACATTTTATCCGAAGAGAAAATGTCGGAACTGCTGGATGCGCAGAAGTTAACTGGTGAATAGATATTTCGTGCAATTCCTACGGTCAGGATTACCCCTGCATACCAGAATGGAGAACAGAAATGCTTTACTGTGGAATTGATCCCTCCGCTTCGGACCACCGTCCCTCCGGTATTTGCCTGTTGTCGGAGAAGTTGGAAGCAGTTTATCTGGGGAAGTGGCATACCTTCCGGGAATTGTTGAAAATTCTTTCTATATTTTCACCTGAATCTGTGCTGGCGGGAATGGATGGCCCGCTTCAGCCTCCGTTTGAATTAAACAAGTGTTGTTTTCAGGAGAATTCCGGCTGCCGGCACCGCCAAACCACACCGTATAAAGGAAGGCAGTGCGAACAGGATCTGATTCGCCGGGGATTCCGCTGTTATCCCAGTTCCCGCACCAGTTTTGCAAAGAAATGGATTTACCGCTGTCTGCAGTTGTCGGAATTGCTGAATGAAAAAGAATTAACAGTTCTGGAAGTATTTCCCCACAGCACCCGCCGTCTGCTTTTTCCTGAAATCAAAGGGAAGAAACATCTGGCCGCTGTCCGGGACCGGCTTCAGAAAAGGCTAAAGCAGTCCGGCATCAGGTTTCCGCAGGAAGAAAAACGCTATTCTACGGATGAACTGGATGCGGTGCTGGCGGCCATAACCGTTTGGCTGCACGTCCGTAATTTAACTCAGGCAGTGGGCGATTCACGGGAGGGTTATATTTATCTCCCGCAGGAAAAGGCCAGGCTGCCGGGCCGGGAGTCTGTTGCAGCCCCCTGATATATTCATAAAAGAGCAGAGGGTAATCTCTCAAGTTGACATGTTGTTCAATTTCATTTAAATTCAGCGATTCAAATTCGTGCCGAAAATATGGGAGGATTCTGTTTGAAAACATTTACAATTCTGATAAGTCTGATGTGGATTGCATTGGCCGTTCAGCCGGGACATTCGCAGCAAAATGACCGGCAGCTTTTCCGGCAGGGTGTATCCGATTTTGAAAATGAGCAGTATGATGCCGCCCAGGAAACCTTCCTGTCAATTTTAAAAAATTACCCCAACACCTCTTTATTAACCGCCACAAAATTAATGCTGGCAAAATCATACTATCGTCTGCACGATTACCGCTCTGCGGCAGTGGTCAGCAAGAACTTTCTGGATAACCATCCGAAAAGCGACTATGTTGATGATATCTATTTCCTGCAGGGAAAAATTGCTTACCGGCAGGAAAATTACCGGGATGCCATTGATAAATGGCACTGGCTGATGGTTAATGAAAGTGATCCGCGCCTGCGCCGGCAATCCGCCGAATACCTTTACCATACCATTTATCTGCACTATCCCGGGGACAATTTAGATGAACTGCGCGGGCGCTATCGCGATTCAGAATTTTCGGGTCTGCTTGAAGTGGTGCAGGCACGGCAATTAATGGAGCAGGGCCGGGATTCTGAAAGCATCCGGCGTTTGCAACAGTATGTAAAGCAGAATCCAAATCAAATTTATGCGGATATCGCCCGGGAAATACTCGAATTAAACAGCGGTGCCGAAATCAGCGGCAACAGCATAATGGTGATAAAATCCACCGAACAGGGAGTTGAAGAGGTCAGCAATGCAATTGCGACGGGCTTGATGTATGCCGCCTATGAAATGGCTCAGCGGGACCCTGAAAAGGCAGTGAAGGTGGACACCCTTAATACCAGCCCGGGTGTCCTGTCTACCGTTCTTAACACAATGAATACGCTGGACAGAAAACTGCCGCTGGCAGTTGTGGGCCCGCCGAATAATGACGAAAGCGCCGCACTGGCGCTGTTGTCCCGCTATCAGTATTTTCCCTTTATTGCGCCTACCAGCGCACAAACCGGATTAACCCGAATCAGTCCTTATGTTTTTCAGATTAATCCCGATGCGAGAAATAAAGGGCGTGTTTTAGCGCGCTATGCTACACAGGATGCCGGCCATCAAACATTCGCAATTCTGGCGCCGGCGGATGACGACGGCGAGAATATTGCCAGCAGTTTTAAAGAAACCGTGGAAAAAAATGGTGGTAAAGTGCTCTCCACTCAATGGTATCATTACGATACGGAGGATTTTTCCCGCTATTTTAAATCGATCCGGGATTCACTATTTATATCGGATTCCCTAATAATAGCGGACAGTACAATCCGAACGGCAGCAGAGGATACCATAGTCCCCGGGGACTCATTGAAGCTGGATGCAATATTTATAGCCTTGTATCCGGATGATATTTCATTTATCGCCCCGCAGTTTGCCTTTCAGAATTTTGAGTGTGCTCTTCTGGGAAACGAAGGGTGGAATGTGCCCGAACTGCTTCGGGAAAACCAGTCCTATATCAGCGGGCTGGTTTATGTAACCGCCGGATATTTTGATCCCAATTCTTTTGAATACAAAACCTTTACCAGCCGTTTTCGCCAGAAAATGAAAACCACCCCCGGAATGTACCACCTGCTTGGATATGATGTGGGTAAATGGATGATCTCTCATTATCAGAACGGGATCAGCCGTGAGGATTTCCGGGACCGTCTTGAAAGTTCTGCCGTGTATCAGGGAGTTTTCGGGAACATCGGTTTTGAGGGAGATACCCGGGTAAACGATCAGTTAAATATCATCCGTTTTTATATGGGCCAGATCATGAAAATACAATAAGTGCCTGAACGGATTATCTATGAAATCGGGAAGTGTTTTCAGTGGGAAATTCTGCCATGAATGAAATGGTCCGCTGCGAATTATGCAGCAGAGCCGTGACTGACTATACGGTGCATCATTTGGTTCCAAAATCACGTGACGGCGGAAAACAGCCCCGGGCGCTGCTGTGCAAAGCCTGCCACCGGATGGTTCACCGGTTATTTACCAATAAAGAACTGGCCGAACATTATAACTCTATCCTTAAATTGATGGCTCATCCCGAAATTAAGAAGTTCGTGCGGTGGGTGAACCGTCAGGATCCTCACAAAAGAATTAAAGTCCATTAATCTATTTACCGGGGCCGCCGAATTAAAGAGGCGGGTTCATCCGCGGTCAACAATCCCGGTATTTTATTACGGAAGGGAAAATTCACTTTACGTCCGGTGCTGCTTTTCAAATATTGGTTATTGTGGAAGGATATTATTCATTATTGATAAACCAGATCAGTCCGCATTTACAACCGTTCTCACGGGAAATCTGATTCTGGCACATCCCGTTTTTATTAAAATTATCCAGGTATTCATGGACAATTGCCATCAGGTCTGTCAGTTTGGCTTTCAGTTTCCAGTGTTCGCCGTCACGCTGAAATAATAACAAAAAAAGTTGATGTTCAGAGTGGTCATGGTTATTCCGGGAAAATTTGCGGCAAAGCCACTGCACCATTTCCTGTTCATGCTGTAAAGCATAGCGCAGTGTCCTTGCAAACTGATTTGGATATACCAGCGATTTAACTTGATACACATCGCCGTTTATTCGGATCAGGTTTTTTGCTGAATTATTAACCGCCTGCACCTCAGGGTGGGAAGCAAAGATTTCATTCAGCGCTTTCTGGCTCCAGAAATTATACCAGCGGTTAATGGCATAATGCTGAATATCCCGCCGTAATGATTCACTCTGCTGTAATACCTCTTCAAATGTGGCGCAGGAATAAACAAACTGAATGTCGGGTTCCCAGGAGGGGTGAAAACGGAAGTTCCAAATTACCGGGTAAAAACAGCGTTTTTCCAGTTGTTCCTGAATGTTTATTAAGTTTTCGTCCATGATTCACCGGATATTTTAATAAATAATAATTCGCAGTCTGAATATGGACATATTATTCATCGGGTTGAATATTCATGTCACAAATAACCGCACTCATATTTTAACGTGAGTTCGGTGCAGTACAGAGAGGCAGGCGTTTGGCAGGTTTTCTGTTATGCTTTAATCTCTTCCCCCTGTGCAGGGGCGAATGTGGAGGCGGGATACTTGGATTATATTTTCCCGGTAAGGTGAATCGTTTCGGTAAAGGGATACTGCCGGTCCTCTCCGGATTCGGAGAAGGCTCACAACAGTGAGGGTCCGGCAATTATTTAGAGCTGCAAAACACCGGAAAAAGCCGGCTTACTATTTCAGGGCGCTTTCCCGTGCGTACACTTCGATGGCTCCGGTTTGATACATCTGCTGTAAAAACAGGACGGTTCGTTCTTCAACGGGAGATACTTTCTCCTGAAATGATTCCTGCAGTTTTCCGCAAATTTCCTGAACTGTCCGGATCCCGTCGCACAAATTCCAGACAGCGCTGCCCACTTCATCCAGATGCAGTTTTTTGGCAGGATGTTTTGGCTTTGGCAGAAACCGCTGAGTAAACCAGTTCTCTTCATGGGGGATCAGCAAGGTTATTTTTTTTTGCTCATCGGATTTGAAATCAATTTTTTGGAGAGGAATAAGCGGCAGCCATTCTTTTATAATCTGTTCCTGATCGGGCATTTCCTTTTTACGGCGGATCATTCC
>JBAPTX010000572.1:0-4764 GCA_049282375.1 Calditrichia bacterium | reverse complement strand
CAATACGGTTGTTGTTAAAATCCGATACAAAAATATTAAGGGTTAAATGGGCATCAATATCGGAAGGTGAACTGAACTGGTCGCCGCTGCTGCCGAATCCGCCGATTTCCCTAACAAAATTTTGGTTTGCATTATATTTAATGATGCGATGGCGGCCGCGGTCCACTGCAAAAAGATTTCCCTCCGAATCAAGGTCTATTGCCACGGCATCCTGAAAAAGGCCGCCCGGCGTGTGCCCGCCGTCCAGCACAAGAAATTCCTGCCATTCAGACAGCGGCGGAGGGGACTGCCCCCAAACCAGGGAGATCGTCAGTAAAAAAGGCATTACTTTCAGCATCAGTTTCCCTTCTGCGCCCCGGCAGGATGCGCCGCATTATTGATCATTTCGCTGAGATGGTGGTGCTGAATCAGTTTGATTCCGGCTTTCCGGCTGACCGATCCCTCTTTTTCCAGCGGCGGAATATACAACTGACGAAATCCCAATTTAATGCTTTCCTCTATGCGACGCTCTATTTGCGGCACCGGACGGATATCGCCATTTAATCCGATTTCACCTATATAAATGGCGTCCGGCTGCAGTAAAACATTGTTTAAGCTGGAATATACTGCCATAGCAACTCCCAGATCTATGCCGGGGTCATTTACCCGCAGTCCTCCGGCAATTTTTACAAAAACATCTGAGTACCCAAAATTGACACTGCCGTATTTTTCCAGAATTGCCAGCAGCAAAGCCAGCCTTTTCTGATCGAATCCGCTTACCGTCCGCTGGGGCATCCCGTAATTAGACCGCGAAACCAGCGCCTGCACTTCTGCCAGAATGGGCCGCGTCCCTTCAAAACTGCAGATGACGCAGCTTCCGCTCTGAGGCACTTTATTCCCCGACAAGAAAATTCCGGAGGGATTTTCCACGCCATTCAGCCCGTTTGCCTCCATAGTGAACAGGCCGATTTCGCGGGTAGCGCCAAAGCGGTTTTTAATAGAACGCAGAATCCGGTAGCGGTTCAGGTTATCGCCTTCAAAATAAATCACCACATCCACAGTGTGCTCCAGCAACTTAGGACCGGCGATGCCGCCCTCTTTGGTAATATGCCCGACGATAAACAGGGACCAGTTATTTTCTTTGGCGGCACGAAACAGGGCAGCAGTGCAATCCCGCACCTGACTCATATTTCCTGGCGCACCGCCGGCCTGCCGGGAATAGATGGATTGAATTGAATCCACAATAACCACCCGGGGCGTCAGTTGCTCAATTTGGTACAGAATATTCTCCAACTCGGTTTCCGCCATCAAAGGAAGCTGTAAATCCCCGATTCCAAGCCGTTCGGCCCGCCCGCGGATCTGGCGCAGGGATTCTTCCCCGCTGATATAGAGCACGGAATTCTGCTGCCGGTGCAGTGAAGCCGCCATTTGCAGAAGCAGGGTAGATTTTCCGATACCGGGGTCGCCGGCGATAAGTATCACCGAAGCCGGGACCATTCCGCCGCCCAGCACCCGGTCGAGTTCAGCGATTCCGGTGTGCAGACGGCTTTCATCTCCAGTATCAATTTGGGATAAAATTACCGGCTGATTAACTGAGGTACGCGCCTTCACGGAAGCGGAAGCCGAAGGCTCCCGAAACTCTTCAAAGCTGTTCCAGTGTCCGCATTCGCTGCATCTGCCGGCCCATTTGGGGCTCTGCTGCCCGCAGTTAGAGCATTGATATATGACTTTCGGCTTGGCCATAAAAAAAGTTAATAAAATAAGTGATAAGGGATTAGCAAAAGTATTCGCTTCTCTCAGATATTACAATCACAAGAAGTATTTCAGTTCACCGGTTCCCGGTTCTCCCGTCAAATGCCCGCAATTTTGCAATTCCCATCTTTTTACAGCAATATTGATGGAAATTATAAAAGTAAAGTTACCGCTCAGAACCGGGCAATTCAGTTATCAGAAATCCAGTCCCAGCGAAAAATAGTAGAGCGGTTTGCCGGAATGCTGCAAATCAAATGGCCACGCTACATCAATTTTCAGCAGGAATCCCAGAAAAATAATACGCCCTCCGAAACCGTATCCGCTGATCAGATCATCAAAAACCACTTCGCCTTTTTCATCCCTGCTGGTGGCGCTGAAACCTTTAAACCGCCACCAGTCATTACCCTGATGCGGCCAGGCGGCGCCAATATCATAAAATGCCACTCCGCGGATATTAAAGAAGGAGATGGGCGGCAGGCCCAACTGCAGATATTCGATCAACGGGAAACGGAATTCCAGGTTGCTCAGGAAAAAACGGTCCCCTACTCTTTCATAATAATAAGCCCCGCGCAGCGGTGTTATGAATTCAGAGAAAAACACATCCTCGATCTGATTGACCCGTCTGCCATTACGGAATTTCTGATTGATCCAGTTATCCACACCGCCCATAAAAAAACGCTGGGCATTATCCCCGAAACTGGCGCCTCCATTCAGACGCACGGCAAACTGATATTTAGCGCTCAATTTAAGATAGCGGCGGTAATCCAGAGAGTAGGTTTGAAAACTCATGCTGTTGGAATCGTACTTAGGGCTGATGCGGGTGCTTAATTGATACCGTGATCCGCTGACCGGCGCATAAATGCCCCAGCGGGCTCCCCACAGCACGTTGTCATGCACATAATTCAGTTCAGGTAAAAAGGTGGAGATTTTGTCTGTGGGAATATTATAATCCAGGTATTCCAGGTGCACGTTGTACCACAGCAGCCCGAAATCCAGCCGGTTAAAGCGGTTGAACGGATAAGAAGCGGAGATGAGCGATCCGAAATTCCGGTAGCGGATCAGGGCGCCATAGGAATCCTGCAGCAGATAAACGAGGTGGAAACCCCCAACCCCGTAATTAATACGCTTTTTCAAATAATAATAGGTCAGGGCGAAATCGCTGTTGCGCAAGTCGGTCCAGAGATTCACATTTAAAAAGATTTTATGGTCTCCCAGGAGATCGCTGAAAGCAAACGAAGTATAGCCCTGCAAACCGAAAAAGGTATTGTATCCGGCAGCACCTGTTACAAAATCAGGCGAGAACTTCAGCTTGTATTTGTTAATTTTATAATTCCCGGAATCATCAGTCAGTTCGCTTTTCGGCAGTTCAATTTCACGGGGGCTTTTGCGCTTTTCCTGCCGGGCAGAACGCCCGAAAACATAGTTGCTGTAGTCCGCCGGTTGTTCCCCTTCCAATTCACCGGAAACTTCATCAAAACGTTCCTGCTCATTTTCATCCGGCTGCCAGTCAACAGCATACACCGGGATTTTCTCGCTGCGTTTTTCCTGCACGAACTGAGTGGGTTTCAGATCCTTTGGGGTTTCTTCAAAAGGTTTGTTCATCAGATAAATATCGAACCCGCCCTCATAGAATGTGGTATAAACCATTTTATTGGCATTGCGGTCAAACCCAAACTGCATCACCCCGGAAATAATATTGGTTATGGGATAATAATATCCGCTGGACAACTCCTGAATATAGGTGTTGAAGATGCCGTTTTCATCGGAAGCAAAAGCAATTTTTTTCCCGTCAGGGGAGTAGGCCGGGAAAGCTTCTTCCCAGGGAGTGTTGGTGCGGCGGATCATTTCTCCGGATTCCAGATTGACAGTGTAAATATCCCTGAATTCATAATTGTAATCATACATTTCGAAATCAGGGGATAGCGTGAGATTTGAAAGATGATTTCCGCGGTCGGAGACAAACACCAGCGACTTGCCGTCCGGCGACCAGGAAGGGTGATCATCGGTGAATACATCATTGGTTACCGCTTCCACTTTACCGGAATCCAGGTAGTAGAGGTAGATATCGCTCTGCCCGTCCTTATTCCCCACAAAAGCAATGCGGCTGCCGTCCGGCGACCAGGAGGTAGTGAAAGCACCATCCATTTTCATTAAATACTTTTTGGTATCGCCGGAATTAATATCCACCACATATATCGCATCCCAGGGACCGCTCTTGGCGGCAAACGCCAGTTTTTTTCCGTCAGGAGAAAAACTCATTCCGGGCCGCAGCCAGTGGAGTTCTTCAAAACTTTCCGACCGCTGGCCTTCCACCAGCACTTTTAATTCTTTACCGTCTATGGCGGACATCAGGTAAACATTCTGGAATCCGTCCCGGTCAGAAATATAGGCAATCTTGTCCCCCTGCGGGGTTATGGCCGGCGAGACGTTCAGATAGTTATTTCTTTTCTTGTGATCGGTCAATTGGCGGCTGAATTCCTCCGGCACCAACCGGTCCGCCACCTCCGGCCAGTAAATTTTCTGCAGATAGCGGTGCCAGCGTTCGGTAAATTCTTCGTAATCCAGACCGATGGCAGATTTCAGGATATCCTGAAACATCAGCCGGCCTTTGGACTTGCCCAGCAGCTCGCCGATTTTCTGCCGCCCGTAAACTTCTGCTATGTAGCGGAAAACCGAATTCCCGCCCTGATAGGCCAGAATATACTCCAGATACTGTACCGGCGGAATATAGCCGTTCAACACCGCATCCCGGATCACCATATCATTCCGGGTGCTCCAGCCGGTGGACTCAAATTCGGCAAGTCCTTCCGACACCCACAGCGGCAGAGGAGATACTTTACCCATTACCAGGGACTGAATGGAGCCTCCATAAATCATATCATTCATCACTCCGTGCACAAGCTCATGGTGGATTACATGGCGAAACTGCTCGTAAGACCCTTCAAAAGGAACAACGATGCGGTTTTTATATAATTCGGTAACACCGCCGATCCCTTCTTCCAGATAAGTGAGCACCACATTGGTTTGCTGCCA
>JBAPTX010000571.1:0-11135 GCA_049282375.1 Calditrichia bacterium | reverse complement strand
GATTTGATGTAAATGAATTGCAGGGGATGAAAATTAATGAAATCTTCTTTAATGACGAAGAATCCGAAAAATGTCTGCGGACGCTTCTTATTCCCGGTAAAAGAATGGATGAAAAAGAAATCAAATTCCGGCAGAAGAACGGCAAATCCCTGATAGTCGGGTTAAGCAGTTCTCCCATTCACGACGAAAATAATCAGTTTGACGGGATCGTGCTGCTGTTCCGCGATTTAACGGAAGTGCGCCATTTAAAGCATCAGATAGAAAGAATGGAGAGGCTGGCGCTTCTGGGAGAGTTATCCGCCGGTATCGCTCATGAAGTGCGTAATCCACTGGCAGGAATTAAAGTGGCCGCTCAGGTGCTGGAAGAAAGTTACGGCGGCAGTGAATTTCAGTTACAAATGGTGGAGCGGATTGTCCGGGAAGTGGATAAAGCCAATCGTCTGCTGAAAGAGTTCTTCAAGTTTGCGCGGCCTACCAAACCCAAATTGGCGTTTCACGATGTGGAAATGATCATTGATGGCGTTTACCTGCTGTTGGCGCCGAAATTGAAGAAGCGGAATATTCAGTTTGTAACAGAGTTTGGAGACGATGTGCCCCAGGCGTTTGTGGATGAGACCCAGTTGGAACAGATTATTTTAAATCTTTTTCTGAATGCTGCGGATGCAATGCCAGAGGGCGGGAATTTAAAAGTCAGCACAATGCGCAGGAAATTAAAATTGCTGGATGACGAGCGGGAAAGAATGAAATCCGGCAATGATGATTTCAGTTATGTTATTATAAAAATTTCCGATAATGGAAAAGGAATTCCGGCGGAGACGCAGCCGAAAGTTTTTAATCCGTTTTTCACCACAAAAACAGACGGTCTGGGATTGGGACTTTCGATTTGCAGCCGCTTAATAGAAGAAAATTCAGGTAAAATCGATTTTGCCAGTCAGCAGGGTAAAGGAACAACTTTTGTTCTGGCGCTGCCGGCATTTACCCACAATTAAAAGATGCTGTGCTGAGGAATACTGGAATATGCCGGGATTTTAAAAAAAGGATTAGTATATCATTTTTTAAATACCGGAAAAAATGAGCGGAGCGCATTTATGAGCAGTATAAAACGCATTCTTATCGTGGATGATGAAGAGACCCTTACTTTCAGTCTTTATCAGACCTTTATCAATTCTCCGGTGGAATGTGAAGTCATAACGGCTTCCAGCGGGAATGAAGCATTAAAGCGTATTGAAGAAAATCCCTTTGATGTGGTAATTACCGATATTGCCATGCCGGGAATCAGCGGCATTGAGTTGCTATCGCTGGTTAAAGTGAAAAATCCCGAAACAAAAGTTATTGTTATTACTGCCTATGGCAGTGGGGAAAAAGAAGAGATGGCCTATCAGCGCGGGGCTGAAAAATATATCGAGAAACCTTTCGATCTTCCTGAATTACGCAACCTTGTTTATAAAATGTTAAGCTGAACTTATGGTTTTAGTAGGAAACTTAAAAGATTTACGATTAGCCAATATTATTCAAATAAACTGTATTGAACAGAATGTGGCTAAAGTTACCGTTACCTCCGGCGAACGGAATGGAATGCTCTATTTTGCCGATGGGCAGATTGTCCATGCTGAGTTTAATCCCTTTATCGGCGAAAAAGCGGTTCATGAAATGCTGGTGGTGGATGACGGCCAATTCAAGGTGGAAGCCGGTGTTGCGGCGCCTTCTAAAACCATACATAAATCCTGGAATTCGGTGGTGTTGGAGGGGCTTCGCTTAATGGATGAGAAAAACCAGCAGGGAGTGTATATTCCCAAGGAGCTGGTAAATCTCATTTCCGTTCAGCGGGGGGTAAAATCCATTGCCGTACAGGACGTGGACGGGAAACTGGTCGCCGGGAGCCTGCCTTCCAATGGTGCATCTCAACTATTCCGTTTAATGGTCTATAAATTTCGCAAAATCCTGACCCTGTTTTATTCCGATAAATTTAATTATGCCTATTTTAAAAATGAGAGCGGGTATGTGTTTTTTGTAGAAGTGCGGCCCTATTTACTTATTATCCAGTCGGACGCCAGTATTGTGGTGCAGTATTTTCTGATGCAGATTAAAAAATTAATTCAACGCATTGTCTCAAAGTAGGAAATCAAGTGCTGCTGCCCCCCGGACAAAAAATTCACAGTGACCTCAGTACCTCTTTTACTGATTTTGATCAGTTGCTCGGTTCTTTGCGGGAAAACCGCTTCAGCGGCTACCTGCGAATAAATTTTTGGGGATATGAAGGAATTTTGATTTATGATAACGGCCGTTTGATTCAGGCCCAGCAGAATGAAAAAAATAAACCAGTTGTGGGTGAATCGGCGGTAATCGGGATAATGGCAAAAGCGGGCGAAAAGGACGGCAATATTGATGTTCATGCCCTGCCAAATGAAGTTGCCACTGTTCTGGCCGGTGTTGCCGGTGCACTTTTCAAAGCAAAAGTTGAAACCGGAAGCATGGAAGAGCTGCAGGAATATTTTCAAGATATTGAAACAAAAAATATCACCGGTTTTGTGGAAATTCACTTTGCGGAAGATAAAGGGGAAGCCACGGTTTATTTGCTGGAAGGCATTCCCGTGGAAACGGTAATTCTTTCCAATACGGGAAAAATGGTGTATGGCGAGGATGTATTTGATAAAGTGCTGGAGATCAGCCGTTTTATTCCTTCCGTAAATCAGCTTTATGAAGCTGCTGGTGCGAAACCCATTAATGAAGGTGAAACATTGGTCATTCCCCATCATTACACCAGCCGCCTTAAATTCTGGAACAGTATGATCAGTGCAGTTGAAAAAGAAATTAATCATTCCCTGGAATCCCCTCAGTTTATTGAATTATGGAAAGAAGCCCGTCAGGAACTTACCCCACTGCTGCCGGTTCTTGATCCTTCTGAAAATGTATTTAACTGGAACGGGAACCACTTACAGGTAAATCGTATTTTTTCACTGCGGGACTTTGAACACGGACTGATCAGTAACATCAGACTGACAGTAAAAAAAAGTAAGGCAATCGCCAAAAAAGCACCCGATCCGGCGGCAATCCGCGAAAGCTTGAAAAGTGAAGGGTTGTACAATAAAGCCGCGGAAATATTGATTAATTCGCTGTTTAATAATTAATACTCAAAAAATGATTTTAACGGAATAAAGCCCATGCTGATTGAAGTTTTTGCTGATCTAACCCGTCTTGAAGGAATTGATGGTATTGTATTTTTTGATCAACAAAATAAAGTGGTGGAAAACTGGACTGCACCTGACCGCAGCCAGCGGACTTTTGATGAACTGGGAATTCATTATCTGCAGTTGTTTGAAATTGCCGATACTCAGTTAAAACTGGGTTCGGAAATCGTAATTGAGTTTGATAAAGGTAAACTGTATTCCAGGAAGTTTGAGAAATTTATAATCGTAGTTCTGGCCAGAAAAAAGGTGGAACCGGCATTAATCCGTTTCATCATAAATGTTGCAGTGGCGGAAAAAAGCCTGTCCCGGAAGGTACAGCGTGGTATAAAAAAACTGCCGGATCCGGCTGATTCCTGGTTAAAATCAGATTATTTTGATGATGCGGAATTAAAACTCCTGCAAAAAATGGCCGATTCTAAAAAAAGAAAAATGGATAAATAATGATTAATATAAACGACAGCATGGTCTTTCGGCTGAACCGGGGCCGCTCTCCGGGAGAGATTAAACTGCTGAACCTGGAATGGGCTGTTATTACTCAGTTGGATGGTCAGAAAACGGTTGGAAAGATTTCGGATTCGCTATCGCTTTCTCTGAAAGAGAGAGAAGAGATATTTCGTAAACTGATAAATGCCGGCTTGCTGGAATTGGTTTCGCAGGAAAAAAAGCAAGGCAGTATAGATCCGAAAATATTAGATACCATCCGGCATCAACTAACCACTTTGGTGGGGCCGGTGGCCGATATTATCTATGAGGAAACCTTTAAAGAAATCCGAAAACCGGCAACAGAATTCAGCATGAATGATCTCGCAATACTTATTGATCTGCTGACCAGTCAGATTGGCAGTAATGACAAGAAAGAACAGTTTCAGAAAAATGTATATGACCAGGTTAAGTCAAAAATATTGGGATGAAAGTATTGAACCTGAAATTTAAAAACATGGGCCTTCGCGGCAAAATAACAGCCATTATTTTAGCAGGCACTCTGCTGTTTACCGGTCTGGTTCTCTTTGCAACCTACGAATATGTCAGTAATATTTTAACCGCTTCTCTTATCGATCAGGGGAATATTATTGCAGAAAATATATCCGAAAATGCCGCTGAAAAAATTATTTCTCAGGACACGGTTTCTCTTACGGCGCTTTCGGAAAAATATAAATTTTTTGATAATGTGGAATATGTCTTAATTGCTGATGAGCAAGGCAGAATAATAGCGGATACTTACAACGGCAATGTGCCGCAGTCTTTAAAAAATGATTATGTTTACAGGCAATCTACCGATAATGCAGGTAATAAAGTGACCCTTTTGGAAACAGAAGGGAACAACAGTGCCTATTTTGATCTTCTGGTTCCTGTAGAAGAGGGCCTGTTAGGGTTTGTGCGGGTAGGATTAAAAAAATCGTATGTAGATGATCGTTTGCGCTCAACCATCCTGTTCCTTGGAGTGGTTTTTGTAGTGGGCATATTTTTGGCGGTGGTATTGGCCATTTTTATTATAACGTGGCAGGTAAGCCGTCCTATAGACACTTTAACGCAGGCGGCTTATAAAATCAGTATGGGAGATTTGGAGCAGCCGGTCCAGGTTCGGGTAAAAAATGAAATCGGGACCCTGGCCGAGGCAATTGAACGAATGCGCGAAAGTCTAAAGACATCGCTGGAGAGGCTGCGCCGGAAATAAAAGAGTATCAGGAAGGTTTTAAAATAACTTAGGAGGGCCCCGAATGGTCCAGGTAAAGAAATTAAAGGATGGCAGCAGGCAGATAATACTGACCGCCCCGCAGTTTGATGAAATCACTAAAGTTTTATCCGAACTGGCTGCGAAGACAAAAGCATCCACTATATTGCTGGCAGACATCAGCGGACAACTAATTACCCAACGCGGCAATACTGAAGATATTAATACCGCGATATTAAGTGCCCTGGCAGCGAGCGACTTTGCCGCGACTTCCGAAATGGCCCGGCTGGTGGGAGAAGATGCAAAATTTAAATTGCTGTTCCATGAAGGCGATAAAAGAAATGTATATTTGTCAAATATCGGGGATAATTTTTTCCTGGTAGTGGTATTTGATGTGAGTGTAACGCTCGGGCTGGTTCGCATTTATACCAAAAAGGCGATTCAAAGCCTGCTGGAAGTTTTTGAAGAATCAGATGAGGGTGAAGATACCTCACAGGTAATTGACAGTGATTTTTCCAATATGCTGGGCGATATGCTGGATGAATCATTTAAATAAATCTCGATCCGGAAGATTCAAATGAAACAACTAAACTGATGAGGATGCTGGATGTTTATTAACTGGGCACTGCAGGAAATTAATCTTAAAATTGTTTATTACGGACCGGGAATGAGTGGCAAGACGACAAACCTGGAATACGTTCACTCCAAATTAGATCCTTCCCTCACCGGCGAGCTGGTGACACTGAAAACAAAAGAAGACCGCACTATCTTTTTTGATTTTATGCAGATTGAAGTCGGCCGTATTAAAGGAAAAAAACCCAAATTCAATTTATATACAGTACCGGGACAGGTTTACTATGCTTCCAGCCGCAAAATTATCCTGAATGGTGTGGATGGAGTGGTTTTTGTCGCTGATTCACAGCGGGACCGAATGGAAGGCAATATTGAAACCCTACTTGATCTGGAAAAAAATCTTATGGCTTCGGGCTTCTCTCTCGAGACTTTCCCCTGGGTGATACAATACAATAAGCGGGACCTGCCAAATGCCGAATCCATGGCCGTCCTGCAGAAAAAATTGAACTTTTTTAATGTCCCCTCTTTTGAAGGTGTTGCCATAAAAGGAAATGGTGTTTTTGATACTTTGAAATCCATTATAAATCAGGTTGTGCAGCACGTTCAGAAACAGTTATAAAATTTTTGTTCATTGAATAAAAAAAGCCATCCTTCAAAATTCGGGATGGCTTTTTTTATATGATATTAAATGATGCGCATTTATTTGGATTGATCTCCTTTTTCCTGCCAGATCTTGATTAAATTCACTATAGTTTCCACTGCTTTTTCCATATCCTGCCGGGATATCCATTCCCGCTTGCTGTGAAAGTTGTGGCCGCCGGTGAAAATGTTAGGAGTGGGTAAACCCATGTAAGAAAGCCGGGCGCCGTCTGTGCCGCCGCGGATCAGGTTTTTTATGGGGGACAGCCCGCTTCTTTCTACCGCTTCCAGTGCAAAATCCACTACAAAGGGATATTTATCCAGCACATAACGCATATTGCGGTAGGATTCATCCACCCGGAAATCAGCGGAAGCGGGCGGATAGTCCAGCAGCACTTGATCCAAAATTTGTTTTAATAATTTTTCTTTTTCTTTCAATCCTTCCACCGTAAAATCGCGGATAAGAAATTTAATCACAGTTTTTTCCACGCCGCCCTCTATGGCATGAGGATGGATATAGCCCTGTCTTTTTTCAGTGGTTTCCGGGGACAGATTTTTTGCGGGAAGCCTGCTTATGAGATCAGCCCCGATTTTAATGGAGCTGAACAGCTTTTCTTTGGCATAACCCGGATGCATATTAACACCGTTTATAGTAATCGTTACGGTATCTGCGCAGAATGTCTCATCCTCAATTTCGCCGGCTGTCTCGCCATCAATGGTATATGCGTATTTTGCGCCAAATTCTTTCACATCAAAATATTTTGTTCCGGTTCCCACTTCTTCATCCACGGTAAAAGCAACCTTAATATCGCCATGCTTTTCTTCCGGATGATTAATGAAATATTCAAGGGCCGTCATGATTTCGGCAACACCCGCCTTATTATCGGCCCCCAGCAAGGTGGTCCCATCGGTGGTAATGATATCATGCCCGACGCAGTTTTCCAGCGCAGGGTCCGTTTCAGGTTGAATAATCAATGATTCATCCTTCGGCAGAACAATTTTTCCGCCGTTATAATTTTCATGAATTTGCGGTTTTACATTTTCCCCGCTTACATCCGGGGAGGTATCAACATGGGCAATCAGGCCGATAGCCGGCACATTGTGGTTATCTTTTTCCGGCAAATTGGAAGGGAGCACTGCAAACACATATCCATGCTCATTTATCCGCACTTGCTGCATTCCCAGTTCATTTAATTCATCCACCAGCATACGGGATAAATTCAGCTGCTTTTCGGTACTGGGGTAGGTCTGTGAGTTTTCATCGGACTGTGTATCGATTTTGACATACCGTAAAAAGCGGTTCAACAAATTTTCCCTGTGAATTTCCATCTAATTCTCCTCTGTTAAATTGGACTGATTCATAAACGAAAATAACACTTCGGCAGGAGAGAACAAATTGCTTTTTCAGTTCAGATTACCTGAAATCCGGGTGCTGAAAAATTCTATGTATCGGCCGAATTTTATTTCAATCGTAACCTGCTCTGCAGATTAGCGTAAATTTATTCTAAATGTGAAAGGAGCAGTTAAATGGAAGTATTATTTGTTTTGGGATTGGTTATTCTGGTATTCGCCGGTTTCAAACTTATCTTCTGGATGCTGAAAGCAGGTGTTTTCTTACTATTGCTTCCCTTTAAAATCATTTTTGGAATTTTGATGGGGCTGTTGATTCTGATTGTTCTGCCCGCCATTATATTCCCGGTTATGTTTGCTGTTCTGATTCCCTTTTTGCCGCTGATTTTACTGGCGGCAGGAATAATGCTGCTGGTAAAACTGGTGCTTTAATATTTTTTTGAGATATGCTTAGATTAAAATCAATAAAAAAAGGCGGGTTAATCTTCCCGCCTTTTTTCAACTGAAGTTTAATTACTTATTACTGCATTTTCTTTCGCAACTCCACTCCAAACTGATACCCTTTTTCAACAGCTTCTTTGTTCAAGTCAATCAACCGTTTGCGGGTTATGATAAAGGGCAGGGTTTCCATGATCGTGTCCTTGTTGAGTGCATTGGTGTATCCCACCAGCGCCCCCAGCACCACCATGTTGGAAATCCGGGTATTTCCCAGGTCATCGGCAATTTTTGTGGCAGGAATCGCCATCACTTCAATATCATCACGCTCGGGCTTAATATCAATAAGAGAGGAATCATAGATAATAAGGCCGCCGCTTTTCACATCTTTCTCAAATTTTTCGAGCGAAGGCCTGTTCATGGCGATGAGAATATCGGGGGAAGTCACCACCGGCGAACCGACCGGGCTTTCACTGATGTGAACATGGCAGTTGGCGGTCCCGCCGCGCATTTCCGGGCCATAAGAAGGAATCCAGGAAACATTATAACCTTCCATCATGCCGGCCTGGGCTATTCCCACACCCAGCAGCAGAATACCCTGTCCGCCAAATCCTGCGGCCTTTATAGCGGGATTGCGGAATTTTTCAACCGGGGAGGATTTTGCCAGAACTTTGTCCTGCAACTTACTGATGCCCAGCATATCTTTAATTTCCTCAGCAGTTGCCTCATGTCGATTTAATTCACCGGGGGTGATTTCTTTGGAACGGTCCCGGTAAACACCCAATGGAAACACTTTAGTCATCTCTTCTTCAATCCATCGCATGGAATCCACCGGATCCATCTTCCAGCCGGAGGGGCAGGGGGATAATACTTCCACCAGAGAAAATCCAATTCCATCAACCTGGTATTTCAGTGCCTTGCGAACAGCCATGCGTGCCTTGGCGCGGTGTTTTACATCATGCAGCGAAACCCGCTCAAGATAAACCGGCGCATCCAGGCTGTTCAGCATTTCGCAAACCTTGATGGGCATGCCTTCATTTTTCGGATCGCGCCCGCGCGGTGTGGTAGTGGTTTTTTGACCTTCCAGTGTGGTCGGGGCCATTTGACCGCCGGTCATTCCATATATGGCATTATTAATAAAAATAACGGTAATATTTTCGCCGCGATTGGCGGAGTGAATCAGTTCAGCAGTACCGATGGCTGCAAGATCGCCGTCGCCCTGGTAGCTGATAACGATGCTGTGGGGATGGGCACGTTTTATGCCGGTTCCCACTGCAGCGGCGCGCCCATGAGCAGCCTGAATGTTTCCGGTATCAAAGTAATAATAAGCGAATACACTGCATCCCACCGGACTGATTACAATGGAGCGATCCGCTACTCCATAATCTTCCAACGCTTCTGCAATAAATTTATGCACATTTCCGTGGCCGCATCCGGGACAGTAGTGAGTGCTTTTCTTATCCGGGTTAGGGTTACGGAAATATTCGTCATAAAAGGCGGAGGGTTTTACCCATGCTGTTTTTGGCATTCTGTCACCTCTTCTCTATCTTCAGGATTTTTGGTAATGAATTTTAATTTGATCCACCAATTCTTCAGTGGTAGGCACATTGCCGCCCATACGGGAATAAAAATGAACCGGTACTTTCATTTCCGAAGCCATTTTTACATCATCCAGCATTTGCCCATTGCTCATCTCGCTGACGAACAGCGCTGCACCACGATCCGCCAGTTCCTTGATTGGATTCCTGGGAAACGGGAACAGTGTAATTGGACGCAGCATGCCGACTTTCAGGCCTTCTTTACGAAGCTCATCCACTGCTGACCGCAGCATACGGGAAACGATCCCGTATCCGATAATCACAAACTTGGCATCATCCAGATGGTAATCTTCGTACAGAACTTCATTTTCCTCAATGGTTTTATATTTGCGCTGCAGCTTGCGGTTATGTTCTTCCAGCTCATCAGGATCCAGAAAAATGGAGCTGATCAAGTTTCGTTTGCTTTCAAAATCTCCGTACAGCGCCCAGTCTTGCCGGGGAAATTCGGTACGCGGCTCTTCGTATTCCACCGGCTCCATCATCTGACCAATAAAGCCATCGGACAAAATGAAGGTGGGATTGCGGTATTTGAATGCCAGATCGAAAGCCAGGCGGGTTAAATCGCACATTTCCTGTGCACTGTTGGGGGCAAGCACGATATTTTTATAATTGCCGTGACCGCCTCCTTTTACTATTTGATTATAGTCGCTCTGTTCGGGGGCAATATTTCCCAGGCCGGGGCCGCCACGGACAATATCCACCGCCACAATAGGCAGTTCGGCACCGGCCGCGTAGGAGATGCCTTCCTGTTTCAGGCTCATGCCCGGGCTTGAAGATGCCGTCATAGCGCGGGTGCCGCCACTAACTGCTCCATACAACATATTGATTGCGGCAACTTCACTTTCTGCCTGAATAAAAGTGCCGCCGATTGGGGGCAGGTAAAAGGCGGCTGCTTCGGCAATTTCTGAAGCCGGGGTAATTGGATAACCAAAATACAGACGGCAGCCGGCCAGAATGGCCCCTTTAACAACCGCATAATTTCCCTTTAAAAGTTCTTTCGCCATGTTTACGCAACCTCCAGTGTTTCTTCCATTACATGACCTTTTTTGAAAACAGCCACCGCTTCCGGCTCCGGACAGGCATAAAAACAGACATTGCAGCCGGTGCATCCTTCGCCAACATAGTAGGCGTAATGAAAGCCTTTTGCATTAAACTTGTCATGGAATTTTAATACATCCTGAGGGCAGGCATCAATACACAGACCGCAGCCTTTACAAAGCTCCGGCTCAATGATAACCCAGTTTTTATCAAATGTTTTTTGACTCATCAGAAACCCCGTTGTTTGTTATGTGTTTCACTTTATTACTATAAAAACCAGTCAAATAGTAATAAATGTTTTTAAGTGTTTAAAAATAAAAAGGGGGGGTGTTTTTATCAAGAGAAATAAAAATTTGCCGTATTCCTCATGATACAAGGTCGGATTTGTCTGAAAGAGACTCAAAACACGAGTGGCTGCATCAGTGGTATTCAGGAAAAAATTTATAAAATATTCAAAAAAATCCCCATCTGCTGACTAAAACGGATGGGGATTTTAAATCTGTCTTTTTTTATCTACTTTTTTTCTACACCGGTAAGTGCTTTTATATACTGCAGACGTTCGTACATTTCCGGATTCTGCTGCCGGCTCAGGCTGAGCTTTCCGCGAAAATCATCAAGTGTGGCAAACTGCTGTTTATCCAT
>JBAPTX010000570.1:0-4991 GCA_049282375.1 Calditrichia bacterium | reverse complement strand
TGTGTGATTAACTGCTGCTGGGTGGATTGCAGCTCGTCCAGGGTGCTGTTCAGCTGTTCTATGGTGGTATTCAGTTTCCGGTAGGCATCTGCATTGTCCAGCGCAATGGCGGTATAGGCTGCCAGATTCTGCAGGATGCTGAAGTGATAATCGGTGTAGGCGTTTTTTTGAAAACTCTGTATGGTAATTACCCCCAGAACCCGTTCCTGGGAAATCAGCGGGAAATAAATGATGGACAGCGGATCATCCGCTACTGTCCCGTCTTCCAGCAGGCGCGAACCGCCGCTCTTATGATATTCCGGGATGTATCGGGAAAATTCCCGGTAAACATCATTAATAAAAACCGGCTTCTGATTTTCGATGCACCATACCGGAAACTGATTTTTATTGCGGGTATCCCGTGAATACGGTTCATAGCGTTTACCTTTTTCGATAGCCATGCGGTATTCAATTTCATTTTTATGTGGGTGATAAATTCCCACCCCGAATACCGTGGCATCTACCAGTTGGTTTACATGTTCATACAACCGGAAGAATATGGTTTCGAAATCGAGAGAAGCGGTGATTTCCCTGCCGATTTGACTGAGCAGTTCCACATTTTTTTTACGGTCGTTTTCCGCCTGCAGTGCTTTGGCCTGAGCTTCTGCCGCCTGTGCGCGCAGTTCTGTTTCGCGAATATGGGTCCGTTCTTTTTCTCTATTCAGCAGCCTTCGTCTTTGAACCCGGTCTATTCCGAAAACGAATGCAACGAATAAAAGGCCGTAGAACCCGTATGCCCACCAGGTACGGTACCATGGTGGAAAAATCCTGAACAGATATTCTGCTTCGCTGCTCACGTGGCCGAATATGTTCTTTGCTTTAACATGGAACCGGTAATCGCCAAAAGGGAGATTGGTATAATCTTTTTTATTCTCTTTGCTCCAGGCGGACCAGTCTTTGTCAAATCCTTCCAGATAGGTGGTAAACTGATTTTCCGATTCCCCTTCAAAGCTGATGGCTGAGTATTCAAAACGAAGTGCATTTAACTGATGGGGCAGAGAAACCGTCTGCGGCGGGCCGCTTCCGGTATGGCTGCCGCCAAATACCAGCCTGTTTTCCCCGGCTTTAACCCGCCTGATCAATGCCGGGTAATCCTGTTCATAATTTTTGGGTACGCGCGGATCATACCGGACCAGAATTTCTTCGCTGGCAAACCAGGTAACCCCGTCTTTTTCAGGATAAATAAAATAAACGGGGATATTATTAATCTGCATGAAGGGTTTCCTCAACAAACTGAATCTGCCGTCCTGTTCGCGCTTCTTCAGCAGAGTTTCCCCTCCGAAATTTACCCAGATGTTTCCCTGATAATCTTCTTTCAATGTGTATTCTTCCTGCGACCCGCCGAAGCCGGCGAAGCCGAAGGAAGTATCGGGAAAAAAGGAATGATTCTCCGGGTTAAACTGATAGATCCCTTCGATCATTGCAAAATAATTCTGCCGGCCGATACGGAATACGGAAACACCGCCTTTTGGCAGCCCGCTTTTATACCGGAATATTTTAGGCGAGGTGAGGGAGTTACGGTCCGCGAACTGAACAAGTATGACCCCTTTTGACTGGGTTCCCAGCCACAGTTCACCTTTCTCATTTTCCGAGAAATTCCGGATGGATTCAATTACCCCGGGCACCCGCCCCTCATCAATCCATCTGCCCCCTTCCTTCCGCAAAGAGCCGAGACCGTCCAGCAATCCCACAAAGACGCGGTTGCTGTCCATTTGCGAACGGTGCAGTGAATAGGCCCGGAAGGATTCCCCCTGGGATTTTTTAACAACCCTGATCCCGGTTTTATCAAGGGAGAAAACACCGTCATCGGTGGCTATCAGCATTTCAGTGCCCACAGACAGCAGGCTCCAGCTGCGGGAAAGCAGGCCCTCAACATGTCTGAACTTCCGCTGTTCAACATCCAGATAAAAAATGCCCAGGCCGGTGGCAGCATACAGGGTTCCGCGGTGCCGGTGAATATAAACCACATAACTGCTTAACCCGGACTGCTTTTCATAAAGGGAAAGCGGAGACGGTGTTTCAATGCGGGAAATTCCGCTGTCCAGCGCAAGCCACAGCGAGCCATGCCGGTCCGAATAAATAAACCGCACGAAATTATCCAGCAGTCCGGCTTCTTCATTCAGAAACTGAATGATATTGCCCGATTTATCAATTATGACCACCCCGCCTCTCATGGTGGAAATGGCAAATGTACCGTCCGGCAATACTGCGCCGGCGAACGTTTGATTCTCCTTCAGGAAAGATTCGGCTTCTGTTTTAAAGAGGGTAAAATCGCTGCCGTCATATAAAAACATGCCGCTGCCGCGGGTAATGATCACGATTTTGCTGTTATCGAAGGGCAGAATGGCATCAATACGCTCCTCGGCAAACTTCCCGCCGCCGGGAAGCAGCAGCAGGGAATCCCCGGCCATTTTTTTAAGCCCGATGCTGTTCTGATGCACATAAAAGGTCCCGTTTACCCAAAAGGAGGAAAGAAAGCGCATCCCCGATTTCCAGGATTTCATTTTATTCCCGGACCAGTAGAAGATACGGTTAAATCCCTGAAAATAAACTCCTTCTCCGGTAGCATGAGTACTCCAGATATTGACGAAAATGCGGTCTTTGGGGTCAACTTTTTCCAGCAGGGAATTGAACTGCATTTCCCCCAGGGAATCCGGGCTTAAGTATCCGAGATTCCCCTGCCCGCCGGCATAGACGGTTCCGTTTACAGGGCTTATGGCCAGGGATTGGACATAGCCGTTATTGGGGCTGGGAATCAGACGCCAGTTAATGCCGTCATACTCCAGAATGCCGGTTCCGTTGGCGAAATACAGGATTCCGCGTTTATCCTGCACAATGGACCAATTCTGCGGATGGGAGCCGTAATCTTTGGGAGTGTAGTTGGAAATAAAAGGCCTGCCGGTTTCCTGACGCGGCTGTGCCGCCGCAAAACTGATCATTAAAAGCCAGACAGATAAAAGTGTCATCAACAGTTTATTCATTCCGGCAATTCTTTCCTGGTGGAATTAAACAAAAGCAATCCTTGTAAAAAGTTCTTGAAATTAAGATAAGAAAACCGGCAGGCGGTCTCATTGCGATCCGGCGCAATAATTTGTCATTTTTGCGCATTTATAAGGGCCGCCGGTTATTGCTTTTTGTATTCCCCCGGCGCAACCCCGAACTGCTTTTTGAATGCTCTTGTAAAATTGGCCTGGTCGCTGAAGCCGAGCTGATAGCAGATTTCCGCCACAGTGCCGGTGTTCTGCTTCAGCAGATCGGCTCCCCTTTGAAGGCGCATGGAGCGGATCAGCTTTCCGGCAGACTGGTCGATGAGCGCCCCTAATTTGCGGTTTAACTGAGAAACACTCATGCTTGCTTCTCCGGCAAGTTTGTCCACATTAAAATCGGCGTCTTCCATATGCTTCTCTATTGAACAGATAACCTTCTGCAGAAAAGCCTGATCCATGGAAGTGCCGGAAACTTCGGACGGTTTAATGATGGTGGCTTTGCTGAACCGTTTGCGAAGGCGGGTGCGCTGCAGGATAAGATTTTTTACCCGCACCTGAAGTTCTTTGGCGCTGAAAGGTTTGGTCAGGTAATCGTCCACACCGGTTTCCAGCCCTTCAATTTTATCATCCAGTCCCGCTTTGGCTGTGAGCATGATAAGGGGAATATGGCTGGTCTTTTCATTCTGCCGAATCTCTTTGCTGAAGGCATAGCCGTCCATTTCCGGCATCATCACATCGGTAATTATCAGATCGGGAATGGTTTCCTGCGCCCGGTGAATTCCCGCCCGGCCATGCGGCGCTTCAATCACCTGATATCCGCCTTCCAGCAGTTCCCTGATGTAGGCCCGCACATCGGGGTTGTCTTCCACAATCAGAATGGATTCGCTGTGCCCGTTTTTTTGCGGGCCGTCTTTTATGGAAGGACCGCCAATGGAGGGCTGCTCTTCTCCACCATTTACTGCTTTGCCGCCTGCCGGCGGTTCAATAATAAAATTGTTTCGGGGTGTGGAAGCCGGCTTTGCGGTTTCCCCGACCGGTATTTTGCTAACCGGCAGATAAATCGTAAACTCGCTGCCAGCCCCCACTTCACTGCTGACGTTTATCTGCCCGCCGTGCAGTTCCACCAGTTCTTTTGTCAAGGCCAAACCGATACCGCTCCCCTGAAACTCGCGGGTTTGAGAGCCATCCCCCTGATAAAAACGGTCGAAAATATGGGGCAGCTCATCTTCCGGAATCCCAATACCGAAATCGCGCACACAGATCCGCACATCATTTTTCCGTGGAAAAAGCGGATGAGGCGGCGCATCGGTGTGCAGCCCGGGCGCAGAGTCCGGCGCAGTCATTTTATTCCCGGATATTTCCCTGTCCGTTTTGCCGTGCTTTTCGCCGGTTGTTATTTCCACTTCGATCTTTCCCCGTTCAGGGGTAAACTTCAAGGCATTGGAAAACAGGTTGTAAAACACCTTTTCCAGTTTATCCGCTTCGAAAAGCACCGGAATTTCATTTTTTTCGCTGGAAAACCGCAGTTGGATATTCTTTTTCCGGGCGAGGGATTCAAAGGAATAAAGAAGGCTTCTGACATAAGAGACCAGGTTTCCGTTCTCTGCTCTCAGCTTCATGCTGCCGGCGTCCAGTTTGGCAAGGTCCAGCAGTTGATTGATAAGCGTCAGCAGACGGCGGCTGTTGCGCATTGCCACCTGAAGTTTCCCTTTTTCGCGGCTGTGGATAGCTGAACCCATCACACTGCCGATTTGGCCCAGAATCAGGGTCAGGGGGGTGCGGAATTCGTGAGAGATATTGGTGAAGAAACGGGATTTAAGTTGGTCCAGTTCTTTTAATTTTCGGAATTCAATCATTTCCAATTCCTGCTGCTGAATTCTGCGGATGCGCTTTAATTCGAAATGGCGGATGACGTACAGAAAACAGAGAAATGCCAGCGCAAAGAAAAAGTAGGCAATGCGGGTG
>JBAPTX010000569.1:0-5987 GCA_049282375.1 Calditrichia bacterium | reverse complement strand
GATTGATGCCGGGAATGCGCCGGGTCGGTGAGCGCTTCGGCTGCGGCGAAGCCTTTATTCCGGATTTGATGATTGCCGCAAAGGCGATGAATTCAGCAACTCAGCTGCTTCGTCCTCATTTTGAGTCCGGGGAAGCACCGCAGAAAGGAACATTTGTTATCGGAACTGTCGCAGGAGACCTGCATGATATCGGCAAGAATATTGTAAAAATGATTCTTCAGGGAGCCGGCTGGAAGGTAGTCGATCTCGGCAATGACGTATCCACCGAAAAATTTCTTGAGGCGGCGGCGAAATACCCGGGATCTCCTGTCGGATTAAGTGCCCTGCTGACGACCACAATGACCAACATGGAAAATACCGTCCGAGAGATAAAGGAAAGATACCCGGAAACCCTGATTGTTATCGGCGGGGCGCCGGTAACAGAAAGTTTCCGCCTTCGCATTGGTGCAGATGCCTTTTTTCAGTCTCCCCATAATTTGCCCGATTATCTGGATAAAACCATGGGAACCGGATCTTGAAAAAAATACAAACCTCCCGCCATGCCCATTTACCGGGGGCACCCGGCGAACAGTTTCAACTAAAATTTTCCGAGCTGAATATTTCCCGGAAGCATCTGATCCGAACCCTTGGTTATTCAAATGGAAGTATGCCGGAATATTACCGGGAGAAGATACAGCAGATTTTGCAAAAAGCAGAAAACCTTACCACCGTTGTCTGCGGTTACCGGCTTCTGGAACCGGCTGATTTCCAGTGGCAGCGGGATGGGTTTTGGGTGAAAAATGATTTTTTTCAAACAGGAAAAATCATTGCTGCAAATCTAAGACGCAGTACTACCATCATCTTTTTTGCCGCAACTGCGGGCTCGGTATTTGATTACTGGTCTGCAGAACTGTTTTCTGCCGGTGAATTCCCCGATGGGTTGGCAGTGGATACCGTGGGGTCGGAAATTGCCGAAAGTGCGGCCGACTGGCTGGAAAATCACCTTACCCAAATTTATGCAGACTATGATTTGAAGCTGACAAACCGGTACAGCCCCGGCTATTGCGGCTGGTCGGTTGCCGAACAGCATCAATTTTTCAGCTATTTCCCGCCGGGCTTTTGTTCGATTTCCCTGCGGGAGAGCGGCCTGATGGTGCCGTTGAAATCCGTCAGCGGTGCAATCGGCATTGGCCACCACGTAAAGAAAACAGACTATAGCTGTAATATGTGCAATATGCAAAACTGTTACCGGCGAAAGGAGTCTGTGTTATGAGAGAAAACATGCTGCAGGTTATGGAATCCGGTAAAATACTGCTGGCAGACGGGGCCTGGGGCACCATGCTTCACAAGCGGGGGCTGAAGGCAGGTGCCTGTCCGGAGTTATGGAATTTAGAGCATCCTGAAATTATTGAGAAAATTGCTGCAGATTATATTCGGGCAGGTGCCTGTATCATTGAAACGAATAGTTTCGGCGGGAGCCGGATCCGGCTCAATGAATTCGGCGCTGCAGATAAAGCTGCACAGTTAAATGAACTGGCCGCCCGCCTTTCCCGAAAAGCCGCCGGAGAAGAGGCGTGGGTTATGGGCTCTATTGGGCCCAGCGGAAAAATGTTGTTGCTGGCGCAGGTCAGTGAAGAAGCGCTTTATAAAGCATTCAGCGAACAGGCGCAGGCGCTGGAACGCGGCGGAGCCGATGCCCTCTGTATTGAAACCATGATGGACCTGCGGGAAGCGGAAGTGGCCATCCGGTCAGCCGTACAGAACACCCGCTTACCGGTATTCTGCACCATGACTTTTCAAAAAGGGGCAGCGGGTAAATTCCATACGATGATGGGGGTTTCTCCCGAACAGATGACCGCAACAGCCAAAGATGCAGGCGCTGTTGCCGTAGGGAGCAACTGCGGGAATGGAATGGCTGCAATGGTGGAAGTGGCCAGGCAAATCCGGAGCTCGGATGCAGCTATTCCTATCATCATTCAGGCAAATGCCGGCGTGCCGGAAAACCGTGAAGGTGAGACGGTTTTCCCGGAAACGGCAGAGGAAATGGCGAGGCACATTCCGGCATTGATCGAAGCCGGCGCGAATATTATTGGCGGATGCTGCGGCACTGATCCGGCCTATATCAAAAAGTTTGCCGAAGTTATTGAACATTACGAGTCAGCTTCCAAAACGGAGGAATAAAAGATGAAAATGAATGAAGTTCAGAATCTGCGGAAAAGAACGGTTGAAAAGCTGCAGAAATCCGGCATCGTGCTGAATGAAAAAGAGCGGGAAAACGTGGAGATTGCCGACTTCGGATTGAATGATCTTGAAAATATGGGACTGCAGTTGGTGGTCTATGAAAATAATGACCGCTACTGCGCCAAAGAGCTGGTCCTCTTTCCCGGGCAGACTTGTCCCGAGCACCGGCATCCTGCCCTCAGCCTGGAAAATCCGGGCAAACAGGAAACGTTCCGCTGCCGCTCCGGGGAGGTCTATTTGTATGTGGAAGGTGAACCTGCCGGCAACCCGAAAGCCCGGATTCCTGAGAAATATAGGGATTATTTTACAGTCTGGAATGAAATTATTCTCAGGCCGGGGGACCAGTATACTCTGCCGCCCAATACCCTGCACTGGTTTCAGGCAGGAAAAGACGGGGCCATTGTTTCGGAATTTTCCTCCTCCAGCAGCGATGAAACAGATATTTTTACTGACCCGCACATCCAGCGCATTCCCGAATATGAGGACCGATGAATGAGCATGACCGGTAAAGAACGTTTATTCGCCGCATTGCAGCGAAGAAAACCTGACCGCCTGCCGGTGACTACCCATCATGTGATGCCCTATTTTCTTGAAAAATACATGAACGGTATTTCCTGTCAGGAATTTTTTGATTATTTCGGACTGGACCCGATTCTTTGGCTGGCCGAACACCGCCCGGACGAAAGCAAAGGCGCCTGTTATGATCCCGGGCAGGGAGAACCGGGATTTCTGCAGCCCCGCTGGATTGTCAGTGATGCCTGGCGGATAGAGCGGGAAACCCTTTCGGGTTTTGATTATGAAACTGTCCGGTATTATTTCATTACACCGCAAAAAAAGCTCAGTATGTCCCTGCAGAGCAATGAATACACCTCCTGGGTTTCAGAGCGGCTGGTAAAGGAAAAAACAGATATCGACCTGATTGCAAAGTATGCGCCGGCGCCACTGTGCGATGTAAAGGAAGTGAACCGGAAAGCAGCCGGATTCGGGCAGCGCGGAATGGTGCGCGGCTTTATCCCGGGATTTGAGATTTACGGGCAGGCCGGCTGCTGGCAGGATGCGGCGGTGCTCTACGGCATTGAGAATCTGATTATGGAAACATTTACTGATCCCGAATGGGTGCACACATTTTTGAAGATTCTTCAGGAGCGGAAAAAGGTGTACCTGGGCTCCATGCAGGGGGCAGCATTCGACGTGATTGAACATGGCGGCGGAGATGCTTCCTCCACAGTTATTTCTCCGCAAATATTTGACGAGTTTATCGCCCCGTACGATGAACCGCTGATTCAACTGGCGCACGAAATGGGACAGCGTGTGGTGTATCACACCTGCGGCGGGATGATGCCGCTGCTGGAAAGGATTGCCGAAATGGCGCCCGATGCTATGGAAACGTTTACACCGCCGGATATGGGTGGAGACACTGATTTAGCCGCGGCAAAGGAACGGATCGGTGAACGGGTATGCATGATCGGCGGCTTCGACCAGTTTCATTTTTTTAAGGACAGCACCCCGGAAGCAACCCGGCGCGAGGTGCGCCGCTGCTTTGAGGCGGCGGGAGAGGGCGGTGGATATATTCTTTCTCCCTCCGATCATTTTTTTGAAGCCGATCCCGAACTGATTGCTGCATTTGCCGATGAGGCAAGAAAGTGTGTCTATAATCAGGCGCGCTGATGTTTTTTACCTACATTGCAAATACCTGCACAAAAATAATTCACAGAAAATGAGCGGAGAAGTTGACATTCCGCCCTTAATAAAAAGAAAGAAGTGATTAAAATGGCTGTTCAGAAATCATATCATTCCATCTGCCGCTGGACCTTCCATGCCGGCGCCGGCGGGTTTGTCCCGGCGAATATTCGTCCGGACTGGCATGCGGATAAATTGAATACTGCTGATGTGGTGCGGCTCATCGCAGAGGAAATCAGGCCGCGGCTGCCCGAAAATATTGAGTTGGGCCTGGAGGTTCATTATGATAATGAAGTCAACGAACAGAATATGCAGCGGGTCAGCCGCGCACTGCAGAAAACCGGTATCCGTCTGGCGATGCTGACCCCGGGTGCTCATATTCATTTTGCCTACGGCGGAATTGCTTCTATGGATGAAGAAGAGCGAAAAAAGGCGCTTGCATTCGGTGATGGTGCCATTGAGCTGGCATATGGTGAAATGAAGAATTGCTGGCATCCGGAGCTGCCGCCCACGCTGGTGCTGTGGAACGGCTCCTGGGGGTATGATCTGGCAACCCCAGGGGTTCGGCAGATGTATCAGAATTTAAAAAGGGGAGTGGCCGATTTCTGCCGCTACGAAGCGGAGAAAGGCGGCGAATGTTTTATTGCCATCGAACCTAAACCCAATGAGGGTCATGCCGCCATGCTGCTGCCCACCGTGGCCAGCACTATTGCCTTCTGGCGGAAGCTTGAATCGGAATTTGGCATTTCACTGGAAAAAAAGGGACTGAACAAGGAATTCGGGCATTCGGAAATGATCGGGCTGGATCCTGTTTACGACACGATGGAAGAAATAGATAATGACATGCTGGTGCATATGCACGTGAACAGCCAGGGATATAACGACGGCATCCAGCTGGGGGGCCCGGGAAAGTTTGATATCGATAACGGTGTGCGGATTAACGGAATGAACATTGCCATTGCCCGTCTGGTCCAGAATTCCGGTTACAACCGCTGGAAAGGCCACGATATGCAGCCGCGGCCCTATGATAATGAAGAACAGGCAATTGACCGGGTGGTGCGCAGTATTCTGAGCTGGGAAGCCTGTGAACAGGCTGCGGCAGAGCTTGATGAAGCTTTGCTGCTGACCCATCTTTCCAGCAGAGAAACCGCCCAAGCCGAAGACCTGCTGCGCCGGGCGGTGGTCAGTGCACAGCAGTTTTTTGATCAGATGTATGGGTAAGGATGAAGTGCTTTACTGCCCGATGGGATTGTCTGTACCGCAGCCCTGTCATCTCAATATCCGTATGAGTTATGACCGGGATGGCCGCGGTTCTCGCATGCCGGAGCACCTGGTTTCACAATCCGCCAAATTCATCAATTTTTTTACACCTTCTTTTTAATCGATGAACTTCTCCCTTTTGCCGTATTTTAGTTTGCGGTGAGATATTCCACCGAATTCAGCAGCAGCCGCTTGAGCATTACCGGGTGCATGCCGCCGGATTTCCCCATCATGCCCGGCACCATGCCGGGAAGCGAAAAGAACAGGATTTTGCCCTCTCCCAACTCCGCAGTGAATCCTGCCGCGCCCACATTGCGGTCGTGATCACGGCCATAGCCCGCAAACACCTCCACATTATCACCGTCCAGCAGAAAGCCGTTGGAGCCGCCCACCGGCACCTGGTAATAGCTTTTCATCGCCTGATTCACCGGAAGCCCGGCGAAAACCGGATGATCCCGCACAAAAAACCAGGAGCCCATCCAGGAAGCCCGCACATTGCCAACTTCGCCCTGGTAATCATAGGCCCCGGCTTCTCCCATTAAACGGGCATATGCCGCAGCCGCTTCGCTTCCGTCCGGCAACAACAGCAATGGCGTTCCTGCTTGCACCTGATCCAGCATCGCTTTATTCACATTCAGTTTCTGCCCGTATTCCTGCCAGAGCAAACCGTTTCGATCCCGGTAGGGTTTGCCGCCGGCATTAATGGCAATGACTGTATCGCCGATTTCCACTTTGACGGCGCTGAATTTCCCGTAATTGATTTTATGTTCCGGAATAGTGATTTTAACGATACCGTCGGGCGCATCAACCACAAAAGTGGTATCCAC
>JBAPTX010000568.1:0-5497 GCA_049282375.1 Calditrichia bacterium | reverse complement strand
CTATTTAACCGCATATCTGGAGGTGATGGGCGATACTTCCATAATTCCGCAGGACCGCAATCAGCAGGAAATTTTACTGCAGGTCTTCCTGCTGGATAAAGCGCTATATGAACTTGGCTATGAGCTGAATAACCGTCCCCGCTGGTTGTCTATTCCCCTGAAAGGGATTGAGCTGATTTTACGGGAAAACATATAGCTTGATCGTTGGCTGCCAAAAACCGGAACAGAGCATCCGGTTATTTTACAAAGTAAATGCCTGCATTTTTCTTTGGCAAATATCCGCTGCGGAGTCAAATGTTGTTGTTATCCCGCTGGATTGACGCGAAATTGGCGGGCGCAAAAACAGAAAACGGAGATAAAAAATGAAAAGACGTGGTTGCGGGGTTTTAATGCATATTTCCTCTTTGCCTTCCCGGTTCGGTATCGGGGACATGGGGCCGGAAGCATACCGGTTTGTGGATTTTCTTTATGAAACCAAGCAGATATTCTGGCAGGTGCTTCCCCTGAATCCCACTTCCGCCATCAGCGGAAATTCACCCTATGCCAGCCCTTCGGCATTTGCCGGAAATAAACTTTTTATCAGTCCGGAATTGCTGCTCCGAATGGATCTGCTCTCCAGAGACGATTTGAATACTTATCCGCAGCTTCCCGATGAAAATGTGGATTATTCCGGCGTTATTGCCGCCAAAGCAAAGCTTTTCCATCTTGCCTATCAAAAATTTAAAGATGATCGTGACCGCTACCGCTATGATTACGAGCGTTTTATTAACGAACATGCCAACTGGCTGGAACCTTACGCTGCTTTTATTGCCTTTAAACAGCATTTTAATGACAGTGTATGGAGCGACTGGCCGCAGGAAATCCGCGACCGGAATAAAACAGCGCTGGACCGCTTGAAGGCGGAACTGGCGGAAAAAATTGAATATGAGAAGTTTATTCAGTTTCTTTTTTTTAAACAGTGGACGCTGCTTAAAAATTATTGTAATGAACACGGAATCCAGATCATTGGTGATATTCCCTATTATGTGAATTACGACAGTGCCGATGTCTGGACCCATCCCGAAATATTCAAGCTGGATGCGCAAAAAGAGCCCACCCATGTAGCCGGTGTGCCGCCGGATTATTTCAGTGAGACCGGTCAGTTATGGGGTAATCCCGTTTATCGCTGGGATGTGCTGAAGGCAGCCGGTTATGACTGGTGGATTCAGCGGGTGGTTCATAATTTGAAATTGTATGATATTGCCCGGATCGACCATTTCCGGGGTTTTCTGGCTTACTGGGAAGTACCCGCGAGCGAAACCACCGCAATTAATGGGGAATGGGTGCAGGCACCGGCGGATGATTTTTTCAATACCCTGCTGCAGCGTTTCACCAATCTGCCCATTCTGGCGGAGGATCTGGGTGTTATTACGCCGGATGTGCGCGAATTAATGCAGAAATATGATCTGCCGGGAATGCGGCTGCTGGTCTTTGCTTTTGATGAGAGCCTGCCGAATAATTCCTATGCCCCTCATAATCATGTGAAGGATTGCGTGGTTTATACCGGCACCCACGATAACAACACGGTCATCGGCTGGTTTAAGCAGGAAGTGGATGATGCTATGAAAGAAAGACTGTTTACCTACCTCGGCTGGGAAGTGCCGGAAGAAAAAATCCATTGGGCGCTTATCCGCCTGGCTCTGATGTCAGTGGCAAATCTGGTTATTCTGCCCATGCAGGATATCCTCGGATTGGATAGTGAGCACCGTATGAACCGCCCGGCAACCCTGAACGGCAACTGGAAATGGCGCTTAAAACCGGAACAGATACAGCCGGAAATTACCGCCAGTTTAAAACGGCTGGTGGAAATGTACGGCCGCGCCTGATGATTCCTGCCGCCACCTGTAAGATAGATAACAGATCACAATGTAAATTATCCTCAAAATATTATGAAGATAACCGGAAATCTTATGAATTCCTTTTATGAATCTCCGGTACCAGGCGCCCGCCAGCAACCGGATGGCACAATTCAGTTTACCCTTTGGGCGCCGCTGCGTAAAAATGTTCAGTTGCAGGTTCTGCAGCCCTTTAATCAGCAGTTTAAAATGCAGTTGCAAAACAGCGGATACTGGACAACTGAAGTTGAAAGCAGGCAACCGCTGCTTTATAAATTCCTGCTGGATGGCACAGTAGCCCGCCCCGACCCGGCTTCCCATTTTCAGCCGGAGGGAGTCCACGGCCCCTCGCAGACAGTCGATCATGCTCAGTTTGACTGGCAGGATCAGGATTGGGAGGGGCTACCGCTGCAGGAACTGGTGATTTACGAACTGCATACAGGCAGCTTTACCGGCGAAGGCACCTTTGAAGCCGTTGTTTCAAAACTGGACTATTTAAAATCACTGGGTATTACCGCTGTTGAGCTGATGCCGGTGGCACAGTTTCCCGGCGGCCGCAATTGGGGGTATGATGGAACTTATCCCTATGCCGTACAAAATTCCTACGGCGGTCCGGCCGGATTAAAGATGCTTGTTAATGCCTGCCACAAAAAGGGAATGGCAGTTATTCTGGATGTGGTTTATAATCATCTGGGCCCGGAGGGAAATTACCTGCGGGATTTTGGTCCCTATTTTACAAAAAAATATCACACCCCCTGGGGGGAATCGCTCAATTTCGACAGCGCCTGGAGTGATGAGGTGCGCCGCTACTTTATTGGAAACGCCCTTTACTGGCTGCGGCATTATCATATTGACGCCTTACGGCTGGATGCCATTCATGCCATTTACGATTTCAGCGCCAAACCCTTCTTGCAAGAACTTGCCGAAGAAGTTGATGCGTTTTCGGCGCGGCAGGGGCGTTCTTTTTTTCTGATCGCAGAGAGCAGTCTGAACGACACCCGTATTCTGCTTCCCAGGGAAAAAGGCGGATTCGGTATTCACGCCCAGTGGTCCGATGATTTTCACCATTCGCTGCATACTCTGCTGACCGGCGAAAACTCCGGTTATTACCTGGATTACGGCCGCTTCGGCGATCTGGAAAAATCCATCAGGGAAGGGTTCATCTTCGACTGGCGGTATTCGCCTTTTCGCCGCCGGCGGCATGGCAGTTCCTCCGCAGCAATCCCCGGCAGGCAACTGGTCATCAGTATTCAAAACCACGATCAGATCGGCAACCGGCTGGCAGGGGACCGCCTGTCCGCACTGGTGTCTTTCCCGGCATTAAAAGCGGCCGCGGGGTTAATGCTGCTTTCCCCATACGTGCCAATGCTGTTCATGGGTGAAGAATACGGGGAAACGGCTCCTTTTCTTTATTTTGTGAGCCACGGGGAAGCAGGGCTGATACAGGCGGTGCGCGAAGGCCGCAAGTTGGAATTCGAATCTTTTTTATGGCAGCAGGAACCTCCCGATCCGCAGTCGCCGGAAACGTTTAATCAATCCCGGCTGAACTGGAAGTTGCGCGACAGCGGGAAGAATGCCGCCCTGCTTGAATTTTACCGTACTCTTTTACAATTGCGCCGGGAACAGCCGGCATTGTCACATTTGGATAAAAATAAAATGACCCTGCATGCCCGGGAATCGCAAAGACTGTTGTATATGGAACGGCACTGGAACCAGAATCATCTTCTTATAATTATAAGCCTGCATCAGCAGCCGCAGAGTGCGCAACTGCAGTTGCCTGCCGGCAACTGGAGAAAGCTGCTGGACGGTGCGGAAGAGCGCTATGGAGGTGACGGCAAAGTGCTGCCGGACCACCTTACAGGGGAAGACCGGTTTGAAATACCGCCATTTACCTGTGCCATTTACCAGAGAAAGGATTAAAATTAATGAGTAACCGTTTTGTATGCATACACGGGCATTTTTATCAGCCGCCGCGCGAAAATGCCTGGCTGGAAGCAGTAGAGCTGCAGGATTCTGCTTATCCGTACCACGATTGGAACGAGCGCATTACTGCCGAAGGCTATGCGCCCAACACAGCTTCGCGAATTCTGGATTCCGAACGCAGAATCATTGATATTGTTAATAATTATTCTAAAATCAGCTTTAACATGGGCCCGACTCTGCTGTCCTGGATGGAACAGGCGAAACCGGCTATTTATAAGGCCATTATTGAAGCGGACCGGATAAGCCGCAAAAATTTTGCAGGGCACGGTTCGGCGCTGGCGCAGGTTTATAATCATATGATTATGCCGCTGGCCAACCGGCGCGATAAAGAAACGCAGGTCTGGTGGGGTATTCAGGATTTTCGCTTCCGGTTCGGAAGAGACCCGGAAGGGATGTGGCTGCCGGAAACGGCCGTCGATACAGAAACCCTGGAAGTGCTGGCAGATCATGGCATTGCATTTACCATTCTCTCCCCCTATCAGGCAGCCAGGTTCCGCAGGATTGGTGAGGAACAATGGCATGATGCGAGCGGCGGGAAAATAGATCCCCGGCGCTCCTATTTATGCAATCTGCCCTCCGGTAAATCTATTACTCTCTTTTTTTATGACGGACCAATTTCGCAGGAACTTGGGTTCGGGGAATTATTAAGCAACGGGGAAAATCTGGCCAACCGCCTGATCGGGACTCTGGATGCGGAACCGCCGGAGCCGCAGCTTGCCCATATTGCCACCGACGGGGAAACTTACGGGCACCACCGGGTGCATGGCGATATGGCGCTGGCCTATTGCCTTTATCATATTGAACAGCACGATCTGGCGCAAATTACAATTTACGGGGAGTTGCTGGAAAAATTCCCGCCCGCTTATGAAGCAGAAATAATCGAGAATACTTCCTGGAGCTGTGTGCACGGGGTGGAACGCTGGCGGAACGACTGTGGCTGCAACAGCGGAATGCATGGAGACTGGCACCAGGCATGGCGGGCACCGCTGCGTAAAACCCTGGACTGGCTGCGGGGAGAATTGACCTCGCTTTATGAAGAAGAGACGGCACAACTGCTGAAAGATCCCTGGAATGCCCGCTATGAATATGTTTCACTGATTCTCGACCGCTCCGCGGAAAATATAAATAAATTCTTCCGTTCACAGGCTCCGCGGGAATTATCGGATAAAGAAAAAGTTAAAGCCCTGCAGCTGCTTGAACTGCAGCGGCATGCCATGCTGATGTACACAAGCTGCGGCTGGTTTTTCGATGAAATTTCCGGAATTGAATCTACGCAGGTGCTGCAGTACGCCGCCCGGGCCATTCAACTGGCACAGGATAAATTCGGAGTGGACCTGGAGCAGACCTTCTCGGAAAAATTAAAGGATGCCCCTTCCAATATTGATGAGCTGGGAAACGGACAGAATATTTATTATAAACTTGTTAAACCGGCACAGCTGGACCTGCTGCGGGTGGGCGCTCATTATGCCATTTCCTCCCTGTTCGATCAGTATCCGGAGTCGGTGACTATTTATTGTTACCGGGCGGACAGCCACGAATATCACCGTTACCAGGCCGGCCGTCTGGTTTTGGTAACAGGGCATTCACTGATCCAGTCCCGCATTACCCTGGAAACGGTTCATATCAGTTTTGCCGTTCTG
>JBAPTX010000567.1:0-5663 GCA_049282375.1 Calditrichia bacterium | reverse complement strand
GGCCTTTGGAAAGGTTTTTTTCGTGAAATATTTGGAATTGCCGGATTAATCGGCGGCCTTTACTTGGCAATTCTCACCTTTGGACCTCTGGCGGGTTATTTAAAAAACTGGCTGCCCGGGCTGCCCTCGTTTATTCTGCCGGCACTCAGCTTTATCCTTATTTTTCTGCTTGTTTATATTGTCAGCCGAATAATCGGGCATTTATTGGGAAAAATATTTCAGCAGCTATCGCTTGGCTGGCTGAACCGGCTGCTCGGCGGAGCGATCGGTGGATTGAAGGCAGCCATTCTGGTCAGCCTTTTTCTTTTAATTATTGAATTTTTGCCGTTTCAGGGAAGCCTCCAGTCAATAAAAGACCAAAGCCGGTTTTACGAACCCGTTCAACAACTGATTCCTGCTATTTACAATAAAACCGCCCGGATGACGCATACCCGGTTTGATTTCGAAGACCGGCTTCAGCATGCCTTCCAAAAAGCCAAAGTGCGGGTCAGTCAACAAATATTAAATCAGATGCTCCATGGAAAAACAGATTCAACATTTAACAAATAACGAAAATTTTCAGCAGTTGGAAGTATCGGCGCTTTTGGAAAAAGTGCGTACACTGATTAAAACCGTTTACGGCCATCCCTTTCTGGATAAAATCCGGCTGCTGAGTACAAAATCCGAAATTGAAAATAAGCTGCAGGAAGTCAGTGAAATGACCGATCTTTTGCAGGGCGGCTATGATATTCCTTTCAGCCAACTGGATGATATCCGCCCGCTGCTGAACCGCTTAAAACCGGAGGATTCTTTTCTGGAAGCAGCGGAATTAAATCAGGTAAAAGGAAATCTGCACCTTTTCGGCGAAGTTTCCCGCACCATTCTCTTTCATCAGGAGAATTGCCCGCATTTAACAATGTATGCAAACCGTATTCACCCGCATCAATCCATTGCCCGGGAAATTGAAAAAACCATTAATGAACATCATGAAATCCGGGAAGAAACTTCCCCGGAACTGCGCCGGATCCGAAATGAAATGCGGCATCTTGAAAACCAGCAGAAAACCATGCTGGGGAAAATCATAAAACGATATGCCGAATTTTCGCAGGATGATATTGTTACTCTGCGGGACGGACGGATGGTGCTGGGAATTCAGCAGCATTATATCAATCAGGTGAACGGCATTGTTCATGGCACATCCGGCACCGGTGCCACTGTTTTTATAGAACCAATGGAAACGCTGAAGATCAGCAATCAAATTCAAAACCTGAAAATTGAAGAACGGAATGAAGTGATCCGCATTCTGAAATTTCTAAGCGGGCTGATCCGGGAAGTGCGGAACGATCTGTTCTATACAATGGAAAACATGGGGTTGTTGGATTTTATTCATGCCAAAGCCCTGTTGTCCCGGCAGTTGGATGCCGATAGGCCCAAAATCACTGAAAAACCGCTTCTTAAACTCATCAATGCCAGGCATCCGCTTTTGCTACTTAAAATGGGGCATCAGCATGTTGTCCCGGCAAACGTCACCCTGGGTGAAGATTTTTATACCCTGGTTATCACCGGCCCCAATGCCGGCGGCAAAACAGTAACGCTGAAAACAATCGGCATGTTGATCATCATGGCCCGGCTTGGATTTCATATTTCGGCGCACCCGGACAGTGTCATTCCCATTCTGGATGATGTGCTGGTGGATATTGGCGACCGTCAGAGTCTGGAACAGGACCTCAGTACGTTTTCCGCTCATATTCTGCGGTTAAGAGAAATATTGCGGCAGGCCAGCACCCATACCCTTATTTTGATTGATGAAGTGGGTACCGGTACTGATCCCCGTGAAGGCTCTGCGCTTGCAACTGCCATTTTAAAGGAACTTACTGAACGTAAGGCGCTCACCATTGCAACCACCCATCACGGTGAATTAAAGGCATTTGCTTTCGCGAGTGATAATGTAGAAAATGCCTCCATGGAATTTAATATGGAAACCCTGCAGCCCACTTACAAACTGCGGGTGGGGATTCCCGGCAGCAGTTATGCCTTTGAAATTGCCCGCCGCTATGGTTTTCCCGACCTGGTTCTGGAAAGCGCCCGAGGAATTTTAGGTCCCGATGTGGGCAGGCTGGAGCAGCTTATTCTTGATTTGAACGAACGTCTGCAGCAGGCCGACCTGGACCGCAGGCAGCTCAGCATTAAGTTGTCCGAAGCGGAAGGGCTGCGAAATCTGTATGAACGGAATATGGAGCGTTTGCACCGGGAGGAAAAAGAATACCGGCGAAAAGCGGCCGAAGAAGCAGAAAAAATTCTGGAAGGAGCCAATGCCAAAATTGAGCATTCGGTAGCTGAAATTCGCAGGCTTCAGGGCAGTAAAGACAGTATCCGTCAGGCGCATGAAACCGTGGACCAGTTGAAGAAATCAGTGAACCGGGTTCTTAAAGAAACCCGGCCCCGCTTTGAAAAACGAAACGATCCGCTGCAGCAGGGGGATGTGGTCTGGTCCGAAACCCTGCGGCAGGAAGGGGAAATGCTGAGCGAACCGGACAGCAATGGCAAAGCCTGGGTACAGATGGGGGATTTACGCATGCAGTTGGAGGTGAAGACGCTTAAAAAAGTGGCTGGAAAAAAAACAACCGCCCGTGTATATAAATCTTCAAGCCTGCCAAAGGATCAAATGGCTAAAGGAGAGCTGCCGGAACTGGATTTGCGCGGAATGGATTCTTTTGAAGCCGTTGAGGCAACCAATCTTTATCTGGACCGCGCCTCCGGGGAGGGCTGGACGGAAGTACGCATTATCCATGGAAAAGGAACCGGTACGCTCCGCCAGAGAATAAACCAGTTTCTCTCCGGCGACAGCCGGGTGGAAGAGAAGCGGCTGGGGCGCTGGGGAGAGGGAGATACGGGAGTAACAGTAGTCCGCCTGCGGAAGTAAATGTTGCCCGACTAAATCTAAAAGTAAGATCAAAGGTTGGAGAAAAATGCCGGAATTAATTCAGTTAAAGCGCCACGGGGATTTCGCCTGGTTGATCCTGAATCGCCCTGAGAAGCGTAATGCCCTTAGCCCCGATCTGGTTACAGAGCTGATACAGCAACTGGATGAAATTGAAAACGACAGGAATATTAAAGCACTGCTGATTACCGGCGCCGGAAATGCATTTTGTGCGGGGGCGGATCTGGCTTACCTGAAACAACTCAGCCGGTTCAGCGATGAAGAAAACCTGGAAGATTCCCGCCGGTTGGAGCAGTTATTTAAAAAACTTTACACCTTCCCTAAATTAACCCTCGCTGCCATAAACGGCCCGGCGCTGGGCGGCGGCTGCGGCCTGGCTTTGTGCTGCGATTTCGTTTTTGCCGCTTCCGAAACAGCCATGTTCGGATTTACCGAAGTCCGTATCGGCTTTGTTCCGGCTCTTATTTTGAATGTGCTGATTCGTAAAATCCCCCAGCATCATCTTTCATCTTTAATTCTTTCCGGCAGGATTCTTTCCGCACCGGAAGCCGAAGCAGCCGGTATGGTTCAGAGAATTATTGATTCGGAAAAGGAACTGGAAAAAGCCGCGGAAGAATTTATTATTACTCTTCTTGAAAAAAACAGCTTTACCGCTATGATGCAGACCAAGTCCCTTTACCAAAAGCTGATGGATGAAAGTTTTCAAAAAGGAATGGAAATTTCTGCGCAGGTGAATGCAGACAGCCGCAAAACCAGTGACTGCCAGAAAGGCCTGACGGCATTCCTGAATAAGAAAAAAATGAATTGGAGAGAAATGTAAGCCACTGCTGAAAACGAATTACGTAATACAAAATGGTTACTTTTTATTTCTGCAGATTCTTTAATTCCTTTTCAATATCAAGCATCAGGTCCCGGTAAACTCCTTCCTGAATCACTTTTAATTCCCCGCTTTTTACCAACTTATTCAGGGATGCCAGAACCTTATTGATAAACTCCACTGTCCGCCTGGCCACTTCTTTTAACCGCCGCACATCTTCAGGATTGTCCTCATCCATCAGTTGCACCAGGGAGTAAAGAGGCGTCAGAGAGTTGTTCAGATAATGACTCATCGTTACCAGAATCTGCTGAGTTTGCTTCAGGCCCTTTAACTGATTTTCCTTCTCGTTTAACTGTTCCTGCATGTTCAACAGCCGCTGAATGGAACGCAGACGTAACTGCAGTTCCGGGGTGGTGTACGGGACGTAAATAAACTCATCGGCTCCCAGTTCGAATGCAACCAGATGTTCGACAACACTGTTTTTCTGAACAATACAGATCAATGGTATAAAACGGGTTTCCGGGTTTTGTTTTATTTTCTGGCACAAGCGGCTGACTTTTCCATCGTCTCCTTCCATATCCAGTAAAATCATTCTGTAGGATTTATTCTGATAAAGGTGTATGAAGACTTCATCATAATCATAAACGGGATCCACTGAGAATCCTTCCTGCCGGAGTTCGCTTTCAAATTCTTTACAAAGTTGCCGATTTTGAGAAGCCAGGAGAATCATATAAATTTCCCTTAAGTTATTATCCTTTCAATACAAAAGGAAAATATTTACAACATTTGGACGGTGGAAACAAGAACAAATATTCAGCAAAGCACTGCCTCGGAAAAGAGAACAATCCTGTATTAATTTTAAGGTGGTTCAATTAAAGGAATGCGACACTGTTTTGCAGACAAAGCTTTCTTTGCGGGTAAGGCGGCTCATACCCCGCGGCTTCCTTTTCATCGGGAACCCGCCTCAAAAATATTTGTTTTTAAATGATTTCATTTCTATTTTGAAAGGCACCATGTTTTACCAACGGTTCCTCTGGTATATTTTAAGCAGCACCAAAACCAAATTCAGTCAATCCTATGAATAAAAAAAGAGTCATTATCAGTGGCGCCAGCGGATTTATCGGACATCATCTTGTAAAAAAACTCCTCACAGCAAATTATGAAGTGATTGCTCTTTCCCGCGGTCCGGAAAAAGCCCGCGAAGGACTGCCTCCCGGTTGTTCCGTGGCAGAATGGGACGGGTTCAGCGAAGAGGGTTGGCTGCAGTATGCGGACGGGGCATTTGCCCTGGTTAATCTGGCAGGCGAAAACCTGGCTTCGGGAATCTGGACCAAAGACAAGAAACATAAAATTATAGAAAGCCGGGTTTATTCCGGGCAGGCCATGTTGAAAGCCGTGGAAAAGTCGCAGGTGCCTCCCAAAGTGCTGGTGCAGGCCTCCGCCACCGGCTTCTATGGTTCTCAGCGGGACCGGATTCTGGATGAAGAATCGCCTGCCGGCGATGATTTCCTGGCGGAAGTTTGTAAAGTATGGGAAAATTCACCGGCAGATGTGGAAAATCTGGGTGTCCGCCGGGTTACCATCCGCCAGGGGCTGGTACTCGGTGCTGACGGCGGCATGATGCCGCTGATTATTCTGCCGTTTCGTTTTTTTGCAGGGGGGAAGCTGGGCAATGGCCGACAATGGTTTTCCTGGATTCATATAGCGGATGTTGTCGGGGCCATTCAGTTCTTGCTGGAAAGAAGCAGTCTGAGCGGCGTTTTTAATTTAACCGCCCCGACTCCGGTTCAGGCCAGGCTGTTTTTCAATCAGATCGCCCGGCAGATGCACCGCCCTTCCTGGCTGAACATACCCTCTCCGGTGCTGGAGATTTTTGGAGGCGAAATGGCACGGGATACTATTTTAGCCAGTCAGCGGGTGCTGCCC
>JBAPTX010000566.1:0-3133 GCA_049282375.1 Calditrichia bacterium | reverse complement strand
GCCGGCACCTGGGCGGCAGATGGGCAGCCGGTTTCCCGTCTCGCCCGCATGGTAGCTGCGGATAATGGAGTGGATGTTTCCGGGCACCGCGCTCAGTCACTCACTCCTTTTATGGTTAAAAACAGTGACCTTATTCTGTGCATGACTCCGCAGCATAAACAGGATCTGCTTCAAATCTTCCCCCATGTCCCCAACCGCATATTTACGCTTAAAGAATATATGCGTGAATTCCCGCCCCAGAAAACGGCTGTTGATGACCCTATCGGCATGAACCTGAATTTTTACCGGCGCATCTTCAACGAAATCAATGAAGAAATTAAGCGCATCTGGCCCTTTATCCGCAAACGGGCACTGGTCAGCACCACCTTTAATAATCAGGGATAAAAAGTAAACAGGCCGGAAGCTGAATCCTCTCAAATCTTGAATTTAATACAAAAAATACAGCCGTTCGTTTCGCTGTGATTCCTCCGGAATCACCCGACGACCGGCAATCCTGTCATCCTGAGCCCTGTGGAAAGATGAAAACCGTGCAAGCCGTTTTGGAACACAGATGCCGCTTGAATATCCATTTGCCCATGAATGAACTCATAGCCTGTTGATCCGCCCTGCGGGGGAAAAAGAGAATTTCCCAATCCGCTATCACTTTGTCCCTTTTTACTTGTCTTTCGCCCTGCATCCGCTAAATTTCCCGGCATGAGAATCGTTCTTTTCCTGTTTAAATGGATTGTGGCGCTGCTGCTGATTTTTGCCCTTGCCGGATTCGGCAGAACGCTTTTGCAGCATTTTTCAATATGGCCGCTGTTATCTGCATCCTATCTCAGTTTTGCCGCGGGTGCCGTCCTTTTTTTTCTGATGTGGGTATTTATCTTTTTACGCAGGGGAGGTTTCTGGGGAGTGCTGGAGCATGAATTGACTCACGCATTGTTTGCCCTGCTGTTTTTTAAAAAGGTGCATTCCCTTTCCGCCCGACGCCGCAACGGTGCGGTAACCATACAGGGCGGGAATGTGGTGATTGCCCTTGCCCCGTATTTTTTTCCCCTGCTGGCCTCCGCTGTGTTGATTCTAAAACCGCTGGTTCAAACTCAGTATCAGGTTTATCTGAATTTTATTCTGGGTTTTGCCTATTTTTTTCATCTGGGAAAACTGGCACTTGAATTTCACCCCGGCCAACCCGATTTCCGGGCAGGGGGCATTTTTTTTTCAATTGTTATTATCCTGAGCATGAATTTAATAATTCTGGGTATCATCCTCAGCACACTCCCGGGGGACTGGCAATCTGTTGAATCCTTTATGAAACAGGGGATTGGCCACACAGCCGGGCTGCTGCACAGCAGTTTTGGAATTGTTGCCGACCTGATTTCCTCTCTACATTTTTAGCGCACCGATTGGTATTTTTCCATAGTACAATTATATTGGGCTGCAAATTTACCGCAGGTTTCCTGAGGAAATGGCATCTAATAAGAAAAGGTAAGTCAGGTAATGATAAAAAAAGTAAGTCTTGTTCTGTTCAGTATTACCGTGGTGTTCCTGGTAAGTTGCGGATCAAACGCAGACGGGAATTCTGCTTCCGCACCGGGGAAAACAAAATCGGATTCCACTGCAAAAAAGGACGGCGGCCCTTCCGGATTTCAGCAACCGGAAATTTCGGCAGTACCTGTGGAAGTAACTCCGGTCGTGAAGGGCGCCATCTCCTCCTACCTTTTATATAATGCCACCCTTGAAACCGAACAGATGGCCGATGTTTTTTCACGTATCAGCGGGATCGTAGAAAATATAATGGTGGAAGAGGGGCAGCGGGTGCGTAAAGATCAGGCACTGCTGCAAATAGAACAGGATGAATACCGGCTGCAGGAAGAGCAGGCCAATTTGCAATACGAAAAACAGCAATCTGAATTTAAACGCTTTCAGGCGTTGAAGGATAAAAACCTGATCAGCGAAGAAGAATTTGAAAATGCCCGTCTGTCCATGCGGCAGGCGGAAATCCAATGGAAACAGGCCAGGCTGAATCTGGATTTTACAACGGTTCGTTCACCCATCAGCGGGGTTGTGGGGGAGCGGCTGGTCCGGCAGGGAGACCGTATCCAGCCGAGTACAAGGCTGTTCATGATTTCCAACCTGCAGGAAAAAGTGGCAAAAATTTACGTGCCGCAGGGGGAACTGGCCAACTTATCGCAAAAGCAAACAGCAGTGGTTACTTCCGAAGTGCTGCCGGATGTGGAATTTGAGGGATGGGTAAAACGGATCAGTCCGGTGATAGATCCCACCAGCGGTACTTTTAAAGTGACTGTGGGGGTAAAAGACCCGGATAACCGCTTGCGGCCCGGAATGTTTGTTACAGTCCGGCTGGTAGTGGATACCCGCGACCAGACGGTTCTGCTGCCGAAAACTGCTCTTTTTTATGAAAACGAACGTTCATATTTTTTTGTTTTGGAAGGCGACACCGCCCGTCGGCTGGAACTGGAAAAAGGGTTTGAAGATGCCGAAAAGGTGGAAATCTTGAATGCAGTTTCAGATTCTGCTTTCGTGGTAGTAATTGGCCAGGGGGGATTAAAAAACGGCAGCCTGGTGGAGGTGGTGGATGTGCGTTTTTATAACTGGCAAGAGGTAGAACCCGGGCAAAAAGAAGAAATGAAAGAACAGGTCATCCATAAACGAACGGTTTCATCCTGAAATCCGGGTTAACTTCAGGCAGTCTGATTCAGGCAAAACACGCCCGCCTCAGGCGATTATATCAGAGAGTACTGGCAATTGAATAAATTTCATCAACCGCAGCAAAATCAACGTAATGAATTTTTCCATTTTACAACCACCCGGCCGGTGGCTATCACCATGATTGTGGTCGGCATCATCGTCTTCGGGTGGCTTTCCTACCGGCAGCTATCCCTGAATTTGATGCCGGATATTTCCTTCCCATCCCTGACCATCCGGACAGAGTACCCCGGTACCGCCCCGGAGGAAGTGGAAACCACTATTTCGCGCCCGGTTGAAGAAGCGCTTGGGGTAGTCTCCGGTCTGGTCTCCATCAGTTCGGTTTCCAAAGCAGGTCAATCGGATGTTATTCTGGAATTCGACTGGAATACGGATATGAATGATGCCATGAGCGAAGTCCGCGAAAAACTCGATATGGTTTTTT
>JBAPTX010000565.1:0-8545 GCA_049282375.1 Calditrichia bacterium | reverse complement strand
CTTCAATTTGGTGTTTAAGCTCGTGATGGACCAGAGTGAGTGTATCTTCCAGACCTTCATGAATATCGGCATCTTTTAATTCAGCTTCATCCAGCCGGGCAAAACTGCGCAGCCGGTTGACGATCATGCGCACCCGGCCGGTGCCGGATTCAATCACCTTATTAGCATCTTCAATAATGGTCATCAGGGACTGAATGCGGTCTGCTTTTAAAAAGTCCGGGTCTTCTTCACCCAGTGCATTACGAAGTTTAACAAGGGCCCGCACAAGTGTATTATGCATGCTGCTGACTGCCCCTACCGGGGTGTTGATTTCGTGGGCAATACCCGCTACCAGCATACCCAGGGAAGCCATTTTTTCTGACTGAACCAATTGGGCCTGTGTGCTGCGCAGTTCCCGGTTGGTTCTTTCCAGATTCTCCAGTACAGTTTTCATTTCCGTGACGTCATGGGCAATACCGATTTTCTCGATGATCTGCTGCTGATCATCGCGGATATCCGTAGAATTCGAAACAAACCACCGCAAACTTCCATCGCGATGGCGAATCTGGTATTCATGGCTTTCCCCCTCGCTGCCGCTTCCCGGACGGCTTTCCGGCATCAGCGGCTTATCATTAACAATCAATGGTTCAAGGGTTTTTCCTTCAAACTCCTCCGGCCGGTAGCCGGTATAATTGGTAAACTGCGGGGAAAGGTAGGAAAATTTTCCGTCCGGTTTCATCGAATAAATAATGTCGCGGGCATTTTCCACCAGAGACCGAAATCGGGTTTCGCTGACCTGCAGCGCATTTTCAGCCTGTTTCCGGGATAAATATCCGCCAATCATTTCCGAAGCCGTTTTCAGCAGCCGGATGTCCTGTTCGCTCCATTCCCGCTCCTGTGCAATATCATCAAATCCGATAAAACCGAACCATTTATCGTCCACCCGGACAGGGAGTACCAAAATGGATTGAATATCCTGTTCCTGCAGCAGTTGGGATTCATGCTTGGGAAACTGCCGGACCAGGCCGGCAATGGGTTTGCCGGATGACAGGTTTTTCTCCCAGCGGTCAAATCCGGGCTGATAAGGCACTTTTTGCAGAAGGGGGTTTTCCATTTGGCTGGAAACATCCGGAGCACAAACCTCCGCAATCTGCCGCATACAAAGACCTTCTTCTTCGTCCTCAAAATTTTCAAAAATATAAGCCCTGCCGGCTTTGGTGGATTCGAGCAGACTTTTTAGCGCTTCATGCAGAGCAGCTTGGGGGTTTTCCTGCCGGAGCAGTGCCTGCGAACTTTTTGCCAGGCCTTCCTCGGAAGCGAGGCGGTTTTCCAGCATTTTTTCAGCCTGCAGCCTTTCCTTTATTTGTTCCCGCAGTGAGTCATTTACCATTGCCAGCTCGGCAGTGCGTTCCCGCACCCTTTTTTCGAGTTCGTCATGTGCCCGCTGCAAAGCTTCCCGTGCCTGTTTCTGTTCGGTAATATCCCGCACAATTGCCAGAACCTCTTCGGGACCGCTTTTTACCAACCGTGCTTCAAAATCGTGCATTTGCTGATCATGCGATAACTGATATTCAAAGATCTGCATATCACCGGAGGCGAGTAATTTTTCTACAGCCCGGCGGGTTTTGTCAGCCAAGCCGGGCGGTAAAGTATCATCCAGACTTTTACCCACGACCTCATGCGGTTCCACTGCAAGTTTACTTCCTTTGGGGGCCTGATAGTCCAGATAACGTCCCTCTCTGCTCAGACGAAACATTAAATCCGGGATCGCGCTGAGAAGCGCCCTGTTTTGCTGTTCACTTTCCCGCAGTGCCTCTTCGGTTGTGCGCCGTTCGTTTACTTCCTCCTGAAGGGTGCGGTTTAGCTCCGCCAGTTCATGGGTCCGCTCATCTACTCGCTTTTCAAGATGATCGTGCGCCTGCCGCAGTGCGGTTTCGGCCTTTTTCCGCTCGGTAATATCCCGGGCAATTCCCACATAACATTGTACTTCGCCGCTGCTTTTGAGAATTGAAAAAATAGATAAGTCAATATCAAAATGACCCCCGTCTTTGCTGATGGTATGCAGTTCTCCCCGGAAACTGCCGCTGGAAGTTAACGTTTTGGCGATGGGCTTTGCCGTTTCCCGGCCCATCAGGTCCATAATATTTTTTCCGCGTAACTCCTGATCCTGAAAACCGGTGTAGCGCAGGTGAGCCGGATTGCGTTCGATGAAATTTCCATCAGGGTCGAAAACGGCAATACCGTCATTAGAATTAAGAAAAATCTGCCGGTAAAGATGCAGTTTTTCATGGGCACGGCGCCGTTCGGTAATGTCTATCCCGGTAGCGATTACATATTCCACCTTTCCGGATTCATCCAGAAGGGCCGTATTGGACCATGATATTAAACGATGATCACCATTACCTGCAATCCAGTAGTTTTCCATATCATAGGGAAAATGGCCGCCCGACAACTTACTGAAACCCGCTTTGACTTCTTCTTTTTCCTCCGGCAGCAGGAATTTATCCCAAATTGTTTCTCCTGCAACTTCATCTGCACGCCTGCCGGTCAGCTTTTCGCAGGCACGGTTAAACCGGATCACCCGGCCTTTATCATCCAGCACTACTACCAGCGCACCTGCAGTATCCAGCACTGCCGATACGAAGTTGCGTTCCCGTCGGAGGGCTTCCTCCGCCCGGTGCCGCTCATTGATATCATACATTGCGCCAATAACGACCGGCTCCCCATTAATTTCATTGGTCACCAGTGACATTATCATCCAGATGACCGATCCGTCGCCGCGGCGTATCCTTACTTCATGATTTTTAACGCTGCCGTTTTCTTTTAACTGCTTTAATACAATTTGGCGGTCTTCAGGGTTTGCATAGAAATCCGGGGTGCACTTATTGATTAACTGCTGCGCTTTCAGGCCGACCAGTTGCCCCAGAGGTTCATTCGCATACAATATTTTTCCGTCTTTTTCCCGGGAAATGATGAAGGGGATAGGGGATGCTTCCACGATTGCCCGCAGTTTTTCATCCGTTTCCTTAAATTTGGTAATATCCATAAACGACCAGGCATGGCCCAGCGGTTCGCCATTTTTATCATCCACCGCCAATGCGAATACAGATAAATAGCGGGCTGCCGGACCTTTCAGTTTCAGGGCGCGGTCAAATACATTTGCCACTTCTTCGCTGATTTCTTTTCTTTCTTCCAGCGGATTCCGGAAGCGGTCGATCTCTTGCTGGAATACGGCAGGCTCATGGAAATTATTTTTGATTTGCCGAATTATTCCGTCGAATGATTTACTTAATGCTTCTTCGGGGGCAATGCCGAAGAATTTCTCCATCTGTTTGTTAGTGGCAATAACTTTACCCTCGTGGTCCACCATAATAATTACACTGAAGGAAAGGTCGAGAATGGATTGCAGTACCGTTTGATTACGGGAAATCGTATTGAGCAGCTCTTCCATTTCAATATTTTTACTTTTTAATTCCTCCTGAACCGCCAGCATGGAAACATTTGCTTTTCCCAGTTGATAACTGGCCTCTTCCAGTTGCCGGGCTTTATCGGAAAGACGCAGGTTTGTTCGGGTCAGCTTCTGTTCCATCTGTTTTCGTTCTGTAATATCGCGGGCAATACCGTCATTCCGTACTACTTCTCCATCTTCAAAGAAAAGCTGCCGGCTGATTTCAAAATCTTTCAGCTTGCCCTCTTTGGTAACCATGCGGAACTGCATGGTTTTTATTCCATCTTCGCCTTGCGAGACGGAATGCCTGAATCCATCCAGAATGCGATCCCGGTCAGCCGGATAGATGATGTTGAAAACGGATTGGCCCAGAAGTTCTTCCGGTTTATATCCCAGGGTGTTTTTAACAGCAGGATTCAGGCTGATAAATTCCCCCTGAGGATTCAGCGAATAGATAATATCAGGCACATTATCCATGATCATCCGCAGGGTTTTCTGAGACTGTTCCAGCCGTTTTTGAACCGTGCGGTTCTCTACCGCCTGGCGAATACGCAAACTGACCTGTTCAATATCCACCGGTTTCAGAAAAAAATAGCCGGCCCCTTTTTCCATGGCGTCAACCGCATGGGAAATGGTTCCCCGGGCGGTCAGGAGGAAAACCGGTATTTCACGGCCCGACTGCTTTATATGATGAAGGACTTCCATTCCATCCATTTCCGGCATGTTCAAATCACAAAGTACCACTTCAAATTTGCCGGTTTTGAATTCCTGCAATCCCTTGCGGCCATCTTCCGCTGCTGTGACGCTGAAATTTTTCTGCTGCAGTTGTGCTATAATTTCCTGCCGCTGGAGGGGGTCATCTTCAATATACAACAATCTGATATTTTCCATATGAATTCCGGGGGTATGGATTTGATTTTGATTGTAAATTAAAAATTAACAACCCTAAAATTTTGCCGGCAATTTCAGGTAATAATAAAAAAGCCGGCACATCAAAGTGCCGGCCTTAAGTTATTCAATTCTGAAAAAGGGTGCTACTTAATTTCGCCTGTTTGCGGATTAATAGACTTTTCCCTTTTTGATCTCGTTGTACAGCTCGCCGAATTTCATATAATTTTCAATATCTTCCACACCTTCGCAGTTTTTCTGCACCTTTTCCGGAAGCAGTTCTTTGCACTCATCTGTTTTGGCGATCCGTTCCACCCAGCGGGGGTGTTTCCGAAGGGCAGCCCGCAGGGACATTTTTCCGGTAAGCCACGACAGGTTCATGGGATACTGCTCGGGATGTACAATGACAAAGAACAGGTGAAATACCACAATTGCCTGTGTGGCCAGAATCGCTTCATAATAATGGATCAACTCCGCAACCCGCACGGACCAGCTCGGCAGGAAGCTGGTAATTACTTCCGGCACCCACAGCACTAATCCGGTAAGGGCCATGATAAATGTTCCCCAGACAACCGCCCAGTATTCAACCTTTTCGGTATAATCAAATTCATCGTATCGGGGACGTTTTTTACTGAAGCCCATGTAGTATTTTACTGTTTGCCATATTTCAACACCGTCCTGCTTATTGGGAAGAATGGCTTTAAACAGATGGCGGCCTCTTTCGGTGAAGAAGATATAGTAAAGGTGATAAACCGAAGCAATTACCATCAGTACTGCGGAAACCCGGTGAATAACACGGCGTCCCCATTCGTTAATGCCCACTGCCCGGAACATATCTACCCACCAGGCATCGGGGAATTTCAGGGCAAATCCTGAAATAGCCAGAATGGTAAAAGTGATGGCAAGAACAGCATGCTGCCAGATTTCAGCCTTTTTGAAACGGATGATGAAATATTGTTTTTCTTCATTTTTCTTGTAGCGGATGTATTTGATAAAGATAATCATATTATGAATAAGCATCGCACCGATTATTCCCACGATCAGCAGTATATAGATGACTGTAATCCAGTAGTTAATGGGATTGCCGCGAATGAGCATCGCTTCGTGGGTATAGCTTTTGGCAAATGATGGGGTTACGTTGTCGTGACATTTACTGCAGGTTTGCACGAGGTTAGCAGGATGAACGGAGGAGTAAGGTTCATCTGCGGAAAAAATGGCGTGATGGCCATGACAACTTGCGCAGGTGGCCGCCTGATCCTGTCCCAGACGGACGGATAATCCATGATATGAGTCCACATATGTGGAGACCACAGATTTTGGTAAATCATATTTGTTGAAGATGCGGGGATTATTATGGCAGTCAATACAGGCATCGTGGCCGGTTTTTATAAAAGCGGTTTGAGCCGGAAGAATTTCATGTTCCCCGTGGCAGTCTGTGCAGGTGGCGGATTCAAGAATTCCATGACGCAGCGCCCGGGCATGAATGGATTCACTGAAATTAGACAGTTCATCAATATGGCAGTTTCCGCAGGTTTCAGACACATTCAACTTATAAATGGTGGATTGGGGGTCTATCCGTTTACGAATCGCATGAGCGGGATGGCAGGTATTACAAGTCGGTGCAGCATCAATGCCCTCTTCCACCAACTGCCCGTGAACGCCTTTCAGATATTCACCGCCGACATCCGCTGTATGAGTTTCCAGGCCGTTCACATTGCGGATTTTTTTATGGCAGTCTCCGCAGGTTTGCGGCAGGTTCTGAAAATAGGTTTTTGCCTCCGGGTCATCGGAAGGCAGGATATCATGTTTTCCGTGGCAGTCCCAGCAGCGCGGTGCAAGTTCCGTCATATCCAGAAATTTCAGCCCGTGCATCGTTTCGGCATATTCTTCAGCAGCGTCGTCGTGGCAAACGGCGCACTCCACAGGTGCAATTTGCTCTGCGTGCGGAAACTCTTCAACACCGGCCAGCTCCTGGTGACAATCCACACATTCCATACCGCTGTGAATGGATTGCTCAAAGTGTTCAGTATCCACATACATGGAAACTTCCACCTCATTGCGATCCAAACCTGTCAGGTCCGGATCCGAGTGGCACATCATACAATCTTCCGTGCTTTGCGCCAGGACCAGGACCGGCAGCAACAGCAGGAGGGTAAGCAATAAACGCATTTGAATTCCTTTCATCATTAACAACCCATCAGAGCTTAATTTCGGTTCACTTCTTTTTCTCTTAAATAGTGATTCAGACTTTCCAGGTTAAACAACCACTTACCGCCCAGCTTAATTGCGGGTATGTCAATTTTGCCGTTTTCCAGCAGACGGTATAAACTGCCTTTGTGCATTCTCAGATATTCAGCGGCTTCTTTCAGAGTCAGAAGCTGCATTTTCCGGTTTGCTTCCATCGTAATTCCTCCGTTCATATGTTTAAAGATGGAGAAGCATTTATATTATTTAAAAACCAATACAGCCCATCTTTGAGAATACAGTAACAATATTAAATGTGTAACTGGCTTCAAATGAAATCACTCTTTCAATCCCTATTAAATTATCGGCATATAAAACCAAAATATTAAACAATGCTCATCATAATTTCGTTTTTTTCAGCGCGATTAATTTAAAAGTTTGTGAAGAAATTGTCAATATAAAAAAATTTACTTTGTTGAAGGTGTGATATCAGGAAATGCCGGAATATTGTGGCGGTGTCAGCAGGCGGTATATATCCGAATAACGGGGCGGTGAGAAGAAGCCATATGCCGGAATCCGCCACGCCGGGAAGCATCTGCACTAACTTTTTTTATCCATGGCCTGAAGCTGCAAATTCTGCAGATCGAATTTATCGAGCGCAGCCCCCGGTGGATCACAATGACCAAAAATCAGATAAAATTCACCTGATCTGCATATTATCAGAAATCTTTTTTATTGGGTTAAGGAATTATCTGTTAAAAAAAAGTGCAGGGTTGTTGTTTACTGCTTGAACAAAATAAGGTCATCAATGATTACAAGCCTCTTGTTTCTCACTTTCTTGAAACATAAATATTGTCTCGGATATAAAACCGCCAGAGACGGTCTGCAGCCAGCCGGATGCCGATGCGGGGTGCGGAAATTATTTTCTGTGCTGTTACTTTTTCTCCCCGGGTAATGAAAAGATCATCTCCCCGTAAATCTGCGCCGTTCATTTTCCGGTCCAGTCCCATTGCCTGACAGAGTTTGCCGGGGCCTGAGGCAAGCTGCCGGCGTTTGTCAGTATTTCGGCGCTTTTCCATAGTAGAAATGCCGGAAAGGGGCTCGAGTGCCCGTATCAGCACTGCAGCCCCTAAACCCCTTTCGCCGCTGACCACATTAAAGCAAAAATATTTTCCGTAAATAAAATAGATATAGGCGTATCCAGGCGGGCCGAACATTACTGCGTTTCGGGGTGTCCGGCCCCGGGCGGCATGGCAGGCGGGATCGTCAGTGCCGATGTAAGCTTCCGTTTCCACAATCCTGCCGGCCAGCAGTTCGCCATCCTGCCGGTGTATAAGAATTTTTCCCAGCAGTTTCCGGGCAAGGGTAAGCGTCGGTTGTTGATAAAATGCATCACTCAGTTTGTCTGCCTTAATAATTGCTGCATTCCTTTGTTGTTCTTTTTCAATTGCAGGGAACTGGCTGCGCTAAAATGATTCCCTGCCATCCCGGGGTCAAATTAACATCAATTCGATTTTACAAAAGACATATTCCTTGTAATGGATTTGAAAAGTTTATTATGACTATCTGTTTTTTTAGTCTTTTAGCCTTTTTCAAAAAGTGCCGTGTAAAATAAATTGAACCTCCGTTAAATTATGGTATCATCGGGAATAATACCGTTTTTGGGCACAACAATGATGCCATCCCGGATCATATAATTTTCCTCTTCCACTTCATCCCTGTTTTGCCCGTTTACCAGTTTCACGTTATTTCCAATCCGGGCATTTTTATCAATAATTGCATTGCGGATTTCGCAATTTTTTCCGATCCCGATATTAGGGATACCTTTTTCTTTGTTCCGCTTTAATTGTTCACCGGATTCAAAAAAATCGGCGCCCATTATAACTGCCCGTTCTACAATGGAATTTTCACCAATGCGGCTGCGGATACCGATGATGGTGTGATCCAGGCGGCCGCGATCGATAATGGCGCCGTCGCAGAGAAGTGAATGGCGTACCTGAGATTCCAGGATTTTAGACCCGGGCAGAAAACGGGCATGGGTGAAAA
>JBAPTX010000564.1:0-1972 GCA_049282375.1 Calditrichia bacterium | reverse complement strand
GAATATTGTTCTTCAACTTTACTCAGAATGGATTCAGATGATCTGCCTATTACTAATTTTCTTATCTGGGGAAGGGCTTTCAGAAGTTGATCTCTTTGATAATCCATTGTTGCAGCTTCCTGAAGGTATTCTTCTTTTCGGCGGCGCAGTTCATCAGGGTCATCCAGGTTTTCCAATTGGCTGAGGCAGCTTTCTTCTTCCTGCCGTAAGCGACTGTAAAGGTGAACTTTTTCTGCAATAATTTCTTCCGGTATACTGCTCAATATTGATGAATAATGATTTCCTATTGTTTGAAATTCATCATTCTCCATTATTGCGGCAAGTTCTTCTTTCCTTGCATTCAACAATATCTGCTGGTGGGATATTTCTCCTGATAATTTTTGATAATCTGTAAACTTCCGCCTGACCTCCTCCACAGACTGGTCCAGGAAAGGCCCCAGAACAGCTCCATTTTTAGACAGATGAGCAGCGATGGTGTTTTCTTTAAAACGACAGCTCAACAGTTCTTCATTTACTTCCCGGCCATTCCGGACCACCTGCCTCCATTTCCCTAATAAAATCAGGCTTACCACCAATAAAAACAAAGAAACTGCTATACCGGGTATAAACGGCACGATTCCCTGCCATCCAGCCCAGGCCGCTGCAATTGCAATCCCCAACATGAGAATTCCCGGAAGGCCCCAGGCTATTTTTTTTCTGCTCAAAGTGCGATGCTGCTCTTCAAGATTATTACAATCCTCCCGCAGATCTTTGATTTCCTGCTCTTTATCGGGATAACTTTCCAGCATCATCAGAAAATCATCCGGCACTTCGGAGAAGTTGGTAAACTGCTGCAGTTCTTGCATACGGAGTTCCAGCCATTGCTCCAGTTCTTCAATTCTTTTGCGCAGGTCATCTGCCTGTTTTTGTAACGGCAGAAACTTCAGCAAATCTTTTTGAAGATCGGCAGCGGGATAGATTAAAAACGGGGATAATTGCTGCTCCAGAGTACGCTTAACCTGTTCCATACGGCTGCCTATCTGCCCGATCTGATTCAGTTCGCGATTTACCGCACCTTTTTTTTCGAAGATCAAGTCTTTTTTCTGCTCGATTTCCCGGTATTGGCGCAGTGCTTCGCGAAGCTGCTGCAGCAAAGATGACCGTTTGGTCACCGAGTGGATTTCATTTTCCTTCCCGACCAGTTTATTCTGATACTGCTTCTGATTGTAGATATAGGAGGATACTTCATCAAGATCTTTTTCCAGTGATTCAATTTTCTTCTGCAAATTTTCCAGAACCTGATTGGACCGCGGCCCCCCCTGTTTAAGCCAGGGCAGCCGCTCTTTAGTAATGGCATAATAACGATGTTCCAATTCCTGCAGGATTACTTCGTAATCATTTTCATTGGCGCCGGTAATCATCTGCCGCAGGCCGGAATTTCCAGTGACTTCCAACTGATGGGCATATATTATTGAGGTTGCTTTTAATATTTCTTTAGCCGGCAGGGGTACTTCCTGCTGTATGGCTTTCAGGTAAAGTGAATGATACTTGGGAGTGGGTTTGTGATAATCACTGTAAATGGTTTTTTCATCATTTCCTTCTCTTTGAAACCGCACATGGTTAGAGCGGAAATTTCTGTTCATGTTGTAGGATTTGCCCCCATGCTCAAATTCCAGATTAATCCGTCCGAGCAGCCGCCGGTCCCAGGGCCTCCATCTTTTTCGTTCTGCTGCAGAAAATCCGTACAGTACCCCGAACAATGCTGCGACCAGTGTAGATTTCCCCGCTTCATTGGGTCCGTGAATTAATCCCAAATTCCCCTGCTGCAGTGATAAAACATAATCTTCTTCAAAATGTCCAATATCTGATATCAGTAATTTTTTTATTTTCATTGACGGAATCCAAATGAGCAGTGATGCAAGATTATTCCTTTATAAAATAGGGCGCTAAAAATTTTAGCGCGGTTTCGGCGATTTCCTTTTCCTGATCATCC
>JBAPTX010000563.1:0-3312 GCA_049282375.1 Calditrichia bacterium | reverse complement strand
AATTATTGAGATTAACCTGTTTACCATTTTTATTCAAAAAGGATATTTCCAGCCCGTTGTCTTTTATTAGCTGAACATTTCCTCCATAATAATAGTCATATTTTTTAAGTTCCCACTTTACAGGGTTGGCACCATCTGCTGTACTCCAGGTTACCCGCACAACTTCATTTTCAACTTCAAGGATTTCTTCACTCTCTGCAGAACTAATTCCGCTGATTAATGATGTTGCCTGACCTGTGGTATCCTTTTGACTTACAGTATCGGGTGGTACTGCAGCAACATTTTGTTTAACTGTATCTACCATATCTGTGGTAGAATCGGTGTATTGCTGCCGGGACTGTTCTGCTGGAACTGGTTGATCGCCGCCAATCCATTTCAGATATGTCGGCATCAGCATCATAATAACAAAAATGAGAACTATCCCAATAATGGTTCTTTTATCCATTCTTTTTCCTCGTTTGCAAAGGGGGCACCGGATCAAATCCGCCGGAATGCCACGGATGGCATTTGGAAATCCGCTTCAACGAAAGCCAGCCGCCTTTTAAGGTGCCAAAGCGGCCAACTGCTTCTGTAGAATATTCAGAGCAGGTGGGGTAAAATCTACACGAAGGTGGAAACAGCGGTGAAATTAACCTTTGATAAAATTTTATTAAAAAGATTACAAGATACTTCATCTATTAGCTAACAACGCTATATGTTTCTTTATAGTGTGGAAATCGTCCTGAAACTTTTTAATGGAGAAAACCACTTCAAAGCCGCCGAACCTGTTCCGTTCTAATCGGTAGGCCTCTCTCATTAAGCGCTTCATTCGATTCCGTTTAACTGAATTGCCTGTTCTACGGCTTACTAAAAATGCAACTCTGCTTTTCCCGGATTCCACTATAAAGGTATTAAAAATTTTTCCCGAATAGCGGTGTCCGGTATTTAAAATCCTGCTGATTTCCCCATGACGTTTGATAATATGTTGTCTGGGGAGCTTATGAGCAGGTTTAATATTCATCGCTAACCGTAAGCCGCCTTCTTCCTTTTGCACGCCGGCGTGCAAGAACTTTTCTGCCGTTCTTAGAACTCATCCGCGCACGAAAACCATGCTTGTTGCGTCTTTTCCGGTTGTGCGGTTGAAATGTCCTTTTCATAATTCCTCCAACTTATTTTCCGATTTAGTAAAGCTTAAAAATAAAATAATTTTTTGAGGTAAAGTCAACAAGAGGGAATTTTTTCTTAACGTTTTTAAATATTAATGAAAATAGGGCTTTAAACTACTGATAACATATGGTTTATGAAGTTCATTATTTCCACCTTTTAAGTTCCAATTCCTTGTCACGGTATTCCGCATATGAATAGTTTGTTATCCAGTCTCCCAGATTTATATACTCTTTTTGTGCAAACACTTCGTGGCGGGGAAAGTGTAAATGCCCGTATATCACATAATCAAAACCTTCTTTAAACTTTTGGGTGGCAGCCGCCACATAGTCACTGTCATCCGGTGGATTTCCGCTGCCGGTATGTTTACGGCTTAAGGAGGAAATCCATTTTGCAAATGGGATCCCGAGGTCGGGATGTACAAGGCTGTATAAAAAAATATTGGTTCGGCTGCGGAAAATTTTTTTCATGAAACGGTATCCCTTGTCATGCCTTGCGATTCCATCCCCATGAAATATATGAAAGCGTTTACCGCTAATCGTGCAGTCATATTCATCGAAATGAATATGTATGTTCAGTTCATCTTCCAGAAAATTCCGCATCCAGAAATCATGATTACCGGCAATGTAGTGCATTTCCACATCCAGCTCCCGCAAATGGGAAAGGGAGCATAAAATTCGGGTATATCCACGGGGAATTACTGTACGGTATTCAAACCAGAAATCAAAAAGGTCACCTACGATAAAAAGCCGGTCGCCGGTTTGACTCACATGATCTAAAAAACTTAGTAACTTGCGTTCTTTCTGTTTTTCAATCCGCGGACTGTCTGCTCCGAGATGCACATCGGAAATAAAGAAGGTACTTCTCATAGGGTTAATTTAGTTTTCTGTTATTGGGGCTGGATCGCTTTCTTCTATGGTTGTAAAAGCCGGGTGAAAGCAGGCTTCTAATATAGCATTCCATGATATTTTAAGCACTAATGTGCCCTATTTATAAGCAAAAAAGATAGATTGGCGGTCTTTAAAAAGCAATACAAAATAAAGTCGGCAGGGAAGTTTCGCAGGCTTTTAAAATCCTTTGCCAAGAATTTCCTTAGCATCCATAACAATCATAAATGCGCCGGGATCATGCAGGCGAACAATATCCCGCAACCGGTAAATCTGGGTGGAATCCACCACAACCATCATAACATTTTTCTGATCGCCGCTGTAAAGCCCCTCCGCCTTCATTACAGTGGCACTTCTGCCAAGATCGCTGATGATATGTTCGCCAATCTCCTTCACTTCCCCGGTAACGACATGAACGACTTTGGCAAAAGGTTTACCGGTAAGAATCAGATCAACAATCTGGGCGGCTATAAAAATAGTTATAAACCCCCATAAGGCCAGTTCCACATTTTGAAATGCAATGGCCGCGGAGGAAATTACCATCATATCCAGCACAAACAGGACCTGCCCTGTTTTAAAGCGGCTTTTCCGGGAAAATACCCGGGCCACAATTGTTCCGCCACCGGCAGAGGCATCACCTTTAAAGACTAATCCCAATCCCAGGCCCACCAGTACTCCCCCGTAAAGTGTTGCCAGCAGAAGGTTGTTGGTAACAGCGGAAAAGTTTAAGTTGATGGCAAAAAAGTCAGTTAAAAAAGACAGGGACAGAATGGCCAGCAGGGTGCGGAACAGAAATTTTTTACCCAGATATTTCCAGCCGACCAGCAGTAAGGGAATGTTGAGAACCAGCATGGTTATCCCGGTGGGAAAACCGATTAAATAGTGTAAAACAATGGATAAACCGGCAATTCCCCCGGTTGCAATTTTGTTTGGAATTAAAAAGAATACCAGTCCGAGGCTTAGGGCAGTGGCGCCCAGCACGATGAAGAATATATCCCGCAGAAGATTCCGGAATGCATAGCGTTTATCTTCCATAAAACAGGCCGGCTCTGATACAAGGTTTTGTGACGGCAAACTTCCCGCAGCAATAAATGCTGTAGTTTAAAGATGTTATCATTCCTGCAAAAAGCAGGTTTACTTCATTACGGCAGGTGCTAAATTATCCTCTTTTTTCTGATAATGCAATGTGGAAGGATAAAGCGGAAATGCTGCTTTGTTTCTAAATAAGGAAAGCCCGGGCCACTTTATTAAAAAAGGCTTGATAATAATGCAGCCGCTTTGA
>JBAPTX010000562.1:0-7341 GCA_049282375.1 Calditrichia bacterium | reverse complement strand
GCATTTTGCTGATGTAATTGATTACTGGAATACCGATATCCTGCTCGAAAAACGCTTTCAATTTCAGGGCAAAAGATTCGGATTATTCATGCAGATAACCAATCTGTTCAATTACAAAGGTTTTCCCAGCCCGCTCTACTGGAACCAATATGTGGAATCCCTTCACTTTCCATGGGAAACGGGAAGTCAAAAAGGCAATGATAAACTGGGTGAATATGACAAAGATTATATCGATCTGGGCTGGAATACATGGGCCCAGTTTGTCAATCCCCGCGATATCTTCTTTGGCCTTAGGGTCCAACTTTAACAAGTCAATTAGGAGGAATGGTAGCATGAAATTACTAGATATAAGCACGAAAGTGCCTAAAAAACGGCTTTTGCAATCCGTTTTTCTAATTGCCATACTGCTGCTGATGAGCGCCACCTCCCTGTTTGCACAGTCCCGTACCCATAATGTTGGTGATTTTCTTTTAAGGATTGAATCGGACAACTATATAAACACCAATGAGGTGGACCCGACAGGAGCATGGCCCCAGGACTATTTCCGCTATGATAATATTGTATTTCAACATATCGGATTAACGGTCGGGACCTGGGTGGATTCATCAGGCGTGACGCACAGCAAAGAATCATTCTTTTACCCGGTTTCCTATAACCAGGAAGCACCATACGGAATACAGGAATACCGCCGGGATGAACCGCCGACTGTTTATGTGTTTTCGAACGGTCAGACGCTGCTGTCGTCAAGGCCGTTTAACGGTAAGGTGGTGCCCGACCTGGTCGCGGATCAAATGATCGAGCTTCATTATAAATCCACACCGGGTTTTGATGTGGTGCAGCAGTCCTATGCGTTTGCAAATCAAAATCACAATGATTACGTCATTCACCGTATCCGGTACTTAACAACATTTGACTGGGACAATGATCCGGATCCGGATACGGATACAGGGCAGACGCTGCAGGATGTTTACTTCTTTATGGGATACAGTTTTCAGACCGCGGAAGGGACATGGATTACTTATGCCCGCTGGTATGAGGAAGGCAAGGATGACTGGGCGACTTATGAAACCTATACGCCGACTCTTTCCTCTTCCCGCCCTTTGCAGATTTCCTACGGCTGGGATGGCGATCACCCGGATATAACGGAGTTTGAAGCCGGGGGGCCGGAATTTGATGATACCGGAGATCCCCGCTTTGCCATCGGTTCGGGCGGAGCGACACCCATGCCTTCGGCCGAATTCGTGTCGTCCGCTTATGCCGGTTTTGCGGCACTGCATGTGGATACCTCGCCCACAGATCATTCTGATGATATTAATCAGCCGACATCCATTATTGCCAACATGAGCATCTATAATGTCTGGGATGCGGATTTTCCCGGTTTCGCAACCATTTGGGACTGGGCGGCTTCCGGTACCAAGCAAACGGTTGATGAGCAGTCCGGCTGGCCGGATGATCCCGGCAGCCAGGAAGATGAGTATCCCTTTCAGGCGTTCGGCCCTTATAACCTTTCGCTGGGCGATTCAGTAGTAATCGTCTGGGTTGTGGGCGCCAACGGCATCAGCCGCGATGTTGCAGTAGAAAAAGGTCTGGAGTGGCGGGAATGGTACCGCGGCGGCTCCAGTGATTTTGATGATGCTGCCAAAAATGATTTGCTCGCAACCGGAAAAGATTCTCTTTTTCAGACGATGGACCGCGCCATGTGGGCCTGGGACCGCAATCTGAATATCCCAGATCCGCTGCCGGCACCTGATCTGACTGTAACTTCCGGACCCAATAAAATTACCCTGGAATGGGAAGATTTATCGGGGGTTGGCGATGCCGATACCGGGGTGCCGGATCTGGACCATTACCGCATTTATCGCAAGAAAGGCTCTTTCCTTGTGGATACTTATAATGAGCTGAATCCGCAGGGAACTCATTTAAAATGGGAGTTTATTGCTGATGTACCGGCCGACCAGACCACCTATGTAGATAACGATGTGGTGCGGGGCGAGCCCTATCATTATGCGGTGACTGCAGTAGATGATGGAAGCCAGAACACGGATGGTCTGTTCCCCGGTCAGGCGCTGGAAAGTTCGATCTATTTAAACCGCTCGGAAGTGGCGGCCTATGCTTTTGAACCGGGTGCCGAGTCTGCCAGTCAGGTTCGCGTCGTACCCAATCCATATATCGCCAGAGCGGATGATTTCAACTTTTCCGGGGATAACGAAAACGATCTCCTGTTTGTAAATCTTCCGCCCTATTGTACTATCCGCATATTTACCGCCACCGGCGATTTAATAAAAACCATTGATCACCAGACCGGCAGCGCCGATGAAAGATGGGATCAGGTTACCAACTATAATCAGCGAATTGCCAGTGGTGTCTATATTCTGCAGGTGGATGATGCCAAGGATATAAACGGCAAGAGCATTTCCGGAACCATTGAAAAATTTGTGGTGGTCCGGTAAACGGACGGCAGAATGGTTCTGATCACAGACAGACCGATTAGGAGGTTGAGAAAATGCATAAAAATAAAATAGTAATTTTCATCATTCTGATAGGCATGCTCTTCATCTCATCCACCGGCCAGGCGGCTGAGCTGAAGAAAATTGCCCAGACGGGAATGAAGTGGCTATCCATTCCCCTGGGCGCCAGGGGCAGCGCCCTTGGAGGAGCCTATACAGCAGTAGCCAATGATGCCGGCTCTGTTTTCTGGAATCCTGCCGGTATTGCCTATACCCATGGCGGGCATGTGTATTTAACACAAACCCGCTGGATTGCTGATATCAATGTAAATGCCGGGGCTTTAACCTACCGGGTCAGCAACATCGGCGTATTCGGTGTAAGCTTTGCAACTGCCGACTGGGGGGATTTGAACGGTACACGCCGTGCTAATAATGAGCACGGGTATGTGGAAACGGGCACTTTTTCCCCCACGGACTGGTTTGCCGGACTCAGTTATGCACGGCAGATTTCCAGCCGGTTTGCCGTCGGCGGGCAGCTTAAATATCTCTATGAGAAATTGGGATCGACCATGGAAGGTTCTTTCGATAGTCCGTCGGAATATACTGCAGATATGAACGTTGTGGCATTTGACTTTGGAACCTATTACTACACCGGTTACAAAGATTTTCGAATTGCCATGACCCTGCAGAATTTCTCTCAGGAAAAGAAATACCGGCTGGCCCATTTCCCGTTGCCGCTCACCTTTAAATTTGGCGTGGCAATGGATATTACCCGGGTCTGGATGGAAGAATCGCCTCACAATTTAACCCTGGCGATTGATGCGCTGCATCCCCGTGATTATTCCGAACGGCTTCATTTCGGCCTGGAATATTCATTCCGGAATATGGTATTTCTGCGGGGCGGCTATAAAACCAATTACGATGAGGAAGACTACTCTTTCGGAGCCGGGCTTCAATATGGTGTAAGCGGGCTTGCAGTTGGAATTGATTATTCCTATCAGGCATTTACCCATTTCGATGCCGTCCATATGTTTTCCTTTGATTTCCGCTTTTAAGGCGGTCAGAATAATTCCTGAAGGAAGAACTCAATGTCGATTATTAATGGAGGCATAAATATGAAACGCAATAAAACCTGGGTGATCACGGGGCTTTTCCTGATTCTGGCCATTGTATTCATGGCATGTGAAAAGCCGGATCAACCCGTTTACGGAGAAGATGTGCCGGATCCGAATCCGACCGGTAAAACAGCCGCAACAGTGGACTCCATTTCACCGGGGGAAGCATATCTGAAGCAGGTTGTTACCATTTATGGAAAGAACTTTGATTCGGATCCTGTGGATAACCTGGTTGCATTCGGGAAAAGAACAGGAAAAATAATCTCCGCGACGCCGAACCAACTGGTGGTGGAATCTCCCAATATTTCCGGAGAAACCGTTGATGTGAGAGTGGCCATCAAAGGTTCTGAATTCTGGAGCAATTCAATGTCCTTTACTTTCAAAAATGCTCTGGAAACGCTGAACGAGGATATTCTCTGGCCCAACGGTGTGGCTGTGGATGCGGCCGGAAATGTATATGTGGGTTCTGCCGGAGATGAAGCCATTTACAAACTGGCTTCCGATGGCACCAAATCTGTCTTCGCTGCCTCTGTTCCGGTTAGCGGTGCGATTGAATTCGGGCCCAATGAATATCTTTATGTCTGTGAACAGAACGAGGGCAAAATTGTCCGGATTTCGCCGGATGGTTCTACAGTTGAAGATGTGGTTTCCGTGGAAGCTCCCGTTGATTTTGACTGGGATGCCGATGGCAATATGTATATCGCTTCCAACTCTGTGGGCATAAAGAAAATGGATAGCGGCGGTACTGTAACCGATGTGGCATCCATTGGAAATCCCAAGAGTATTCGGGTGTTTGAAAATTCGCTCTATGTTTCCGATATCTGGGAAGACCGCATCCTGAAATACGATATTACCGGATCCGGCCTGGAGAATGAAACACCTGTTGTGGAAGGAATAACAGCAGCCGGCGTGGAATTGGATTCTACCGGAACTCTCTATTATACCCATGCCTGGGAAACCAGTATTTATACACTGGCTCCCGACGGCAGCGAAGAAGTACTGTTCGAAGGCCAACTGGAAACCCCGATGCGTTATCTTTCCTTCTTTGGTAAAGCAATTTACATCGTTTATCCGGGATGGGGAGATATCGGCAAAGTCCTTAAAACCTACATTGGTGTGGAACAGGCTGTCAATTACGGCAGGCAGTAGAGTCCGAGAGTAAAGGATCAAAGAGTTGAAAGATCGGAATTATATGAAAGTCAGCATATGGGTCATAGTATCCATCCTGTTGCTGCCGTTATTAGTAATGGCGCAAAGCAAGGGCGGGAGATGGCAGTTCGAAAACAATGGTGATGATACAGCAGACTGGGATATCTCCAATAATGGTGGTTTGTTGCAGAACGGTGCAGTTTACAGTACCGTGCCAAATCCCGTCCAGGGCTTTGCCCATTTATGGCTGGACAGCAGTGCCGCTGACGATTATTTCATCGTAGCCGATGATGCCGATCTGGATTTTAATAATGAAGATATTGGAATTTCAGCCTGGGTTTATCCGCAGGTTTTAAATGATGTACATTATCTGGTGAATAAGGGACAGCAAAATTCAAACCCTAAAACAACCAATTATGCCCTGCGGATTTCCAACGGGCTGCCCCGGCTGGAATTTCTGGTTCGGGACAACAATAATCAGGCGCACCGGGTAACTTCCAGTTTTTCAATTCAGCCGGGCCAGTGGAATTTTGTGGCCGCATTTTACGATTTTTCCCAGCAGGTGGTCTATCTGTGGAATGATCCGGCGGCGGCACCGGCCGATACTTTCAGTTTTTCCCAACCGCTGATTTCAAATGATGCCCCGCTTTCCATCGGCGCATGGTACACTGATGATCCGAATTCATCCTCTGTAAAAGAATTTCAGGGAGGTATGGATGATGTACGGATCAGCGGCAGGATAATTGATATTATTCCGGAAACGACCGGAATTGAAAATATGAATCAAAAACCGCTGACTGCAGATTCACGCCTTTCTGTATTTCCGAATCCGTTCAGTTTGTCCGCCGGCCAGACCCGGTTAAATCTGAATATAGAAAGTGAAACAACCGGCGAAATACAATTGGCAATTTATAATGTTCTGGGACAGTGTGTTTTCAGTGAAATTTTTTCTGCAGGCAGCGGAATGACCATCCGCCGGCAGGTTCCCGCTTCGCTCTTTAACAAAGCAGCCGGGCTCTATTTCGTCAGCCTTACAGCGGGAGAAAAAATAGTGTTCAGCAAATTACTGCTTTTGAATTAGAAAGGTATTTTCAGGTTTCATAAAATGGTTTTCAGGTTTTTGATTTTACTGCTTTTTTTAATTTCAGGCTTCACCGGCCTTGTTTACGAAGTCGTGTGGACAAGGATTTTCGGGCTGGTGTTCGGGAATACAACCCTTGCGATCAGTACCGTGCTGAGTGCCTATATGTTCGGTCTGGCGGCAGGAAGCCGTTACCTCGGCCGGATAGCAGGAAGGTCACGAAATCATCTGAAGATGTATGCCCTGCTGGAGGGCGGAGTTGGAATTTTCGCGGTGATGGTTATTCTGTTAATGAATCCGATTAACAGTCTGATTGCCGTTTTGCATCCTGTACTCCTGTCCAGCCCCTTCTGGTATTTTCTGATAAAATTTGCCATTGCTTTTCTGGTAATGTTTCCCGCCACTTTCCTGATGGGCGGTACCCTTCCCGTGCTCAGTTATGTTTATATCCACAACAAACAACGGCTGGGAGGCGGCGTGGGGGCTTTGTACAGCATCAATACGCTTGGCGCCGTGGCCGGCACTTTGTTCACTGCATTTTTCCTGATCCGTACACTGGGAGTGCGCTGGACGGTCTTCCTCGCAGTAGCCATGAATCTGCTGATCGCTGGTTTATCTTTTGCGCTGGCAGCTTTCAGGCCATCCGCTTCTCAAATTTTAACTACACCGGAAAAGTCTTCACAGCGCATAAGCAGCGGTGAAATGACAATTCTGCTGGCAGCGGCGGTTTCCGGGTTTACCGCCCTCGCATATGAAGTACTATGGAGCCGAGTGCTGGTTTTTTTAATGACAAACTCCGTTTATGCCTTTGCGGTAATTCTGGCGACCTTTTTAAGCGGAATTGCCATCGGTTCTTTTCTGGGCGGCAAAGTAGTTGACAGGGTTAAAAATCCCCGAAAACTATTCGGGTGGATACAGCTTATTTTGGGTGTTTGTGCGCTTGCTGCAACTGTTTTACTGATCAGAGCGCCATTATTCCAGCAGCAGTTTCTGCAGTTAACCCCGACAACGACCTGGCTGCAGTTAAACCTGTTCAGATTTTTTCTGGCATTTACAATTCTTTTACTGCCCACCGTCCTATTGGGAGCCAGTTTTCCGGTTGCCGCCAAAATTTTGCTGCCGGATTTATCAAATTTGGGACGGGAGCTGGGGAATCTCTATTTTTTTAATACCCTCGGCAGTGTGCTCGGGTCATTCTTAACCGGTTTTCTGTTCATTTCCTGGCTGGGAACAGCCACCACTATTTTTTTAATGGTGATTTTAAATCTGGCGGTGGGCGGCTATCTGTTAATGTTTAAAGATCAGCGGATTGCACTGAAGTCCTATGCTTATGGGGCGGTTATCCTTTTAATTTTAGCGGCCAGCACAGTTGCCGCGCCTAAAAACATTTTCAGGGTGAATTATTCCTCTGTGGAAACGGGTTATCCACTGGTTGATTACAGAGAAGGTATTGAGGGAACAGTGACGGTGCATCAGGCAAAATTGCCCATGATGCAGCATAAGCGCATTGATGTGGATGGTCTGAATGTAGCCGGTAACAGTTTTATGC
>JBAPTX010000561.1:0-1605 GCA_049282375.1 Calditrichia bacterium | reverse complement strand
CTCTTTGGCATAAAGGGCGTTAAATTTTTCCAAATTATAATTGTGCTTCAATGCTTTCATTAAAAAAGGCCGGAATGAGCTGCCGATCTGTTCCTGCAAATCTGCTGTGGTAATGCGGTGCGGTTTTTCGATAACGAGGCGGTGGATAAAGTTGCGCAATTGACGCAGATTGCCCGGCCAGGGATATTCCGTAATCAGTTCATAAACCTGATTTTCTACCCGAGGCAGTGGGCTTCCCTCTTCCAGACTTACTTTTTTTAAAAAATAATCGAAATAGAGAGGAATATCCTCTTTGCGCTGCTGCAGCGGCGGGATATAAATACTCATTACTGACAGCCGGTAGTACAGGTCTTCGCGGAAAGTGCCTTTCTTGAGGGCAGCCTGCAGATCATGATTTGTTGCAGCCAGAATACGCACGTCCACTTCCACATTTTCATGGCTGCCTACCGGATAAAAGCGTTTTTCTTCGATAACCTGCAGCAATTTCGCCTGCATGCCAATGGGCAGGTCACCAATCTCATCCAGAAAAAGGGTGCCGCCGTTTGCTTCCAGAAATTTGCCGGAGGTGCGGGAGTCGGCACCCGTAAAAGCGCCCCTGGCATGTCCAAACAGTTCGCTTTCAATCAAATCAAAAGGAAAATTGGCGCAGTTGAGGTGAACAAACGGATGAGGGGCTCGCTCGGAAAGCTGGTGAATGGTACGGGCAAAATAGGTTTTACCGCTGCCGGTTGGCCCGGTAATTATTAATGAAATATCGCTTTGTGCCGCCTGCCGGAGGGCCCGCTGCAGCCGTTTTGCTTCCGGGCTTTCTCCCAGAATGCGATGGTCTTCCTGCCTGCTGCGGAATTGTTTACGTAAATAGCGGTTCTCCTGCTCAAGGTGCACCATCTGCTGGGCCTTACGAATCAGAATGGGCAGTTCCTGTGCAAGGTGTTCATCTTTCTGAAAAAATACAAAGGCGCCGGCATCCTGAACCTGCAACTGATGCTGTTTGCTGGAATAACAACTGACAACAATCACTTTTAACACAGGGTTGATGGCTAATAAATCCTGCAGGGTTTTCAGGCCGTCTTCCGGTTCCGGGATTCCCAAATCCAGAATGACCACTTCATACGGGTGGGAGTGGATGCTTTCTACAGCTTCCCTGCGGCTGCCGGTAAAGGTGAGGCGGCAAAAATCTTTGAGCCACATGTTATACAGACGTCTCCAGGACAGCTGATCCTCTACTACCAGAACGTGCGGACTGGATTCAGGTGCCATATTTAGATATCTATCTTTACAATCACGGGTATTTGTTCGCGCAATTCTGCCAGCCAATCCTGAAACTCATTTTCGCGTTTTTTCTGCAGCGCCCACTGCTCTATCTGTTCCCAGTCATCTTTCAGGGAAAGGGTGCGGGCATCTTCCCGCTCATTTAATTTTACAATATGATAACCGAAATTGGTTTTGAAGGGCTGGCTGATCTCCCCTTCCTTCAGGTCTTTTACAGCATCGGCGAACTCCGGAATCTGAAAACCATCTTCCTGAAATGAACCCAGGTGTCCCTGATCTGTTGCGGCATTCGGGTCTTCCGAATACCTTAAGGCCATCTGTTCGAAGGTGGAA
>JBAPTX010000560.1:0-4277 GCA_049282375.1 Calditrichia bacterium | reverse complement strand
GTTTTAGGATTGTTGAGGGGTAAATTCAGCCGCTTCAACAATTGATTGAATCCTCCCCTTTAAAAAACAGTATGTCATGGATTTAAAACTGAATACCAGAGAATTGGTACAGATGAGTGTGGTTGGTGAAATCAATCACCCTACTCTGAGAAAAACCGGATATGTGATTAATTCCCGGGGTAAAGCAGAAGTCTATCCAAGTGTAGGAGGCATATCATATAATGTCCGAATCGGTATGCCGGCGGTGGGTTGGATGGCGGATCATGTGGAGCCCGGTGTAAGCATATTAAACAGCGGCAAATCATTCGGTGAATATTCACCGAACGGCGCATTAAACGTTCTGGCCTGTATTGGCAACCAGGCGCAGGTAATAAGCGGTGAAGGTAAGGGCAGCCGCGGGTTTGTTACCGGTAAACATGGCGGTATAGATCATGTGTTAATTGATTTTGAACCTGAAATTCTTGAACAATTAACCATTGGGGATAAAATACTGATCAAGGCTTTCGGGGTCGGGCTGCAGTTATCCGGCTATTTTCCTGGAGTATTGGTTATGAATACGGATCCGGAGTTACTGAGAAAGATAGTACTGGATACTGACAAGAAAGTAAAAGTTGCAGTCAGCCGCGAAATACCCATGCATTTACTGGGGTCCGGCATTGGAAGCAGTTCCGTTTATTCAGGAGATTGCGACATTCAGGTGTTCGATGATGAGGCCATTAAAAAGTACAATCTGAATGAACTTAAATTAGGTGATATTATTTCCATCAGCGACTGCGATGCTTCCCATGGATGGATTTACCGAAAAAACCATTTTACAATTGGTGTCATTGCCCACTCCAACAGCGTTACGGCGGGCCACGGTCCCGGCGTCACTACCTTAATGACGGCGGCGGCGGAGTTCCTGGAACCGGAAGTACGGAAAAATATGAATCTAATTCATTTATTTTATGAAAAATGACAAAGCAGTTTTACCGGCAAAATATATTTGCATGCAACTTAATGATCTTTAAAACAGTAGATGGAAGATAACAAAATTCCAAACGGCAGAAGCAGATTTCCCTCATTTAAAATTAAAATCGCCCTGATTACAGAGGCCTGATGCCGCAAGGAAACAACAACAAAAAAGAATTCTATTGTACACCGGAGATAAGAAAATGACAGAATATGAAGTTACCCTGTTGGCGCTGAATATTCGACGCTGGGATCTGGAAGCCAATCGCATCAGCTTTACCACCTATTATGTACTGGATGATGAAGAACGGTCTTTCCTGTTTGATCTTGCAATTACTCAGCCACCCGATATGGTGGAAGAATTTTTGGGTAAACTGCGTATGGGTGCCATAAAACAGGCGGCAAGTAACGGATTACAGGATGCCAAAATATTATTTGCCAACGAAAGTTTTCTGAGGCAGAAACTCTATAACTATTTTAAAAGGATTTTAGCCGAATTAAATAATCCCCGCCGAAAAAAAGGGCAGTCCAAAATGATTTTCACAACGCATATGGATATATTTAATGAAAATCAGGATATTGCCTTTTTACCGCAAATTATTCAATTTTATGTGGTGCTGAACTGGGCCCGTAAATATTATGAAAAGGATGATTTTCAGCGATCTGTAGAGCCGCTTCGCAAACTGGTCAAGATTAAACCGGATTTCGGGCTGGGTTATAAATGGCTGGCCCGTTCTTATAAGAAAATCCGTAAATATGATGAAGCCATGTACTTCTATCAGAAATATGCCGAAGTGGATGATTCTCTTGATGCCTGGCTGGACCTGGCGCAATCCTACCGGAAAGGGAAACTTTATGATAAATCTCTTAAAATTTACCAGGATATTTTAGAAAAAAATCCCGATGAAAAGGAAGCATTGATTGGGATGGCCCAGATTTTATATGCGCAAAATGACAGCGGTTACCTGGAAAAACTGGACCGCTTGTACCGGGAATACCCGGATTGGATGAAGCAATGGCTCCAGGAAGAATTTAATTTCAGGATTTACATATCGCCTAAGACGCCGCTGGCACCGGTCACAGCCTCCCATTATCTGGGCTTTGAAAAGGTTTTTGATTTGACTCAAAAAGCGTTTCAAAATGATGTGCCCTCCCATTTTAATCCGAAACGCGCCCGCATGAGTTTTTATAAAGAAGAAATTGATACCTGGGCGGAAGTGATGAACCGCTACAATGCCACCGAGGAGGAAGTTAAGCTCTATCCCGAAAACATCGATGTCGATTCACTGGAATTGGTGGAAGTTAATCTGGAGGAGGACGATCAGGATGTACAGGAAGAACCAAAGGAAAAATCCCAGCCAGATCAGCCGCAGAAAAGGTCTGCCAAACTGGAAGATATTATAAATCGGATTAGAGCATCGCGGCGTATGAACGGCGGTAACAATACAGAAAATGATAACGGCAATCAGGAACAGCCGCAGAAAAGACGCCGCGGTCGTCCGCCTAAGAAAAAATCTCCTCAAGAATTGGCGAAAGCAAATAAGCCCAAGCGGCCCCGCGGGCGTCCGCCCAGGAAAAAAACTGCGGAAGAACTGGAGTCGGAAGCGAATAAACCCAAACGGCCCCGCGGGCGTCCGCCAAAAGATAATAAATGATCTCCTTTCCCTGTCAAAATATGGGTTGGTGAAAGGAAACAGGTTCTACATTTTAGTATTTACAAATTAATTGAAGCCCCGGGAAAACATTCGCCCGGGGCTTTTTTATTTCTCCCGCTGTTTCAAATGCAGACTTTTTATGTGTGACATATAATACAGCAGTTCCAGACAGGCTTTTTCATATTTGACGCGAATTTTAAACGAAGGGAAGTATAATGAAATATCTGGTTACCGGCGGCGGTGGATTTATTGGTTCCAACCTTGTAGCAGCATTGCTTAAAAAAGGGCATCAGGTTCGGGTGCTGGATAACTTCGCCACCGGGCGCCGCCAGAACCTGCAGCCTTTTATGAATGATATCGAACTGATTGAAGGGGATTTACGGAGTTACCACATTGTGCGTCAGGCGGTAGATAGTATGGATTTCGTGCTTCATCAGGGGGCGCTTCCTTCCGTTCCCCGCTCAATTAATGATCCGATCACCAGCAATGAGGTGAATGTCGGCGGCACGCTGAATATTCTGGATGCGGCCGTGGATGCCGGAATTAAACGGGTTGTTTTTGCTTCTTCATCCTCCATTTACGGGGACAGCGAACGGCTTCCCAAGCAGGAAGAAATGCTTCCCAACCCGTTGTCGCCTTATGCAGTCAGCAAAATGGCCGGCGAAAAATACTGTCAGGTCTTTGCCCGGATATACAACCTGCATACGGTGGCACTGCGTTATTTCAATGTATTCGGGCCGCGCCAGGACCCTGCTTCCCAGTATTCCGCGGTTATTCCGAAATTCATTACTGCCATCCTGCAGGACCGCCAGCCGGTAGTTTACGGGGATGGAAAGCAATCCCGTGATTTTACTTTTGTTGAAAATGTAGTAAACGCCAATATTCTGGCCACCGAATCCGATTTTGCACCGGGCATGGTTTTTAACTGTGCCTGCCATGAGCGTATTGACCTGAACTATCTGGTGCAGAGCATCAACAAGATAGCGGGTAAAGAAATTCAGCCCCAATACAGTGATCCCCGTCCCGGCGATGTAAAACATTCATTTGCCGATATTGAGCGCATCCGGGAACACATGGGATATGAACCGGCTGTGTTGTTTGAAGAGGGATTGCGCCGCACCATCAACTGGTATAAAGAGAGTTAAGCACCGGGAAATCAGGAAGATTGCCGGGAATAAGTACAGGGAGGTAAAATCAAATCATCCGTTTATCAGCCTTCCGCCATGAGTCCAAATTATCTTTCATTTTTTCTGCCGGGATTATTTCCTATATTTTAAGCTTATTAAATGGAAATACCGGTCAATATGAAATGGTTTGCTCTCTATACACGCCCCCGGCACGAAAGAAAAGCCCACGATCTGTTGATGGATAAAAATATGGAAGCGTATCTGCCGATGGTTGAACAGGTTCGCCAGTGGAAGGACCGTAAAAAACGCATTATGATGCCGCTGTTCACCAGCTATGTATTTGTTAAGATGGAATTAAAAGACCGCTACAAAGCCCTGCAGACCCACGGCGTTATCCGGCTGGTAAGTTTTGGCGGAGAACCGGCAGCCATTCCAAGCTGGCAGATTGAGCAGCTTAAACAGGCAATTGAGCATCCGGAAACCCTGCAGTTGGAAGAATATCTGCGGGAAGGGGACTGGGTTAAAGTAGTACATGGACCCTTTG
>JBAPTX010000559.1:0-2461 GCA_049282375.1 Calditrichia bacterium | reverse complement strand
TGGTCAATGGCAACGGAAAAGGGGAAGCTGAAGAAACCTTTGATTCAGACAAATATAAAGATTTCGGATTCCGGCTGAATCAGGCTGTCGGGGAAATAGCTTCTGTCGGCGGGTTCTTTTATTATGGAAAGGAAAAAGGATTGGAAGAACCGCTGCTGGAACAGAATGAATCAGCCGCCAATGAAGTCACTTACTATGGCCCGGATGTGAATGTGGAAGCAGGCCCGCTGACATTTACCGGCCAGTATCTTTTCCGCAAGGATACGAATCCGTTTTTTAGGGAGGATGGTGAAGAAGTGCAGACAAACGGCTGGATTGCCGAGCTGATTGTGGCCCCGCACAAAGATCGCTCGCGCCTCTATTTTACCGGTTTGTATAATCAGGTCGATTCCGAGCTGGACAGTTTTGATTATGAAACGCTGACGGGCATGGGCACTTATCTGCTATCCCGGAACCTGCGCCTGAACCTGGAATATACCCGTGACCTGCTGTGGGATCAGAACCGGTTTGTGGCGGGTCTGGTTACTGCATTTTAGTGTTACCCCACAAGTAATCCAAATGGCAGCGCCTGCGCCGGAACCGGTGAGCAGGCGCTGTTTATGTACGGAACCTTCAAAGGGGCTGTCACATATACAAAATGCATTTCGAATATGAACGAAGGATTCAGGAAAATAAAAGGAGGTAAAAAATGGCAGATACTGCAGTTGCACTGGTAACCGGAGGCAGTAAGGGGATCGGAAGGGCAATTGCCCTGAAGTTCGCCATGGAAGGCATGCGCGTGGCCATTACCGCCCGCAGCCGCAATGATCTGGAGAAAGCAGCAGAATTTATTGTGAATGAAGGCGGCACTGAGCCGCTGATTATACCGGCTGATCTGACCGATTTTAAGGCCATCCCCAAAGTTGTGGGGGAAGTGCTGGATCATTGGGGGCAGATTGATGTGCTTGTCAATAATGCCGGCGCCGGCTTTCTGCGCCCCTTCCTAGATTTAAAACTGGAAGAATTCCGCGCCATGATGGACCTGAACGTAACAGCGGTATTTGCCCTCACTCAGCGGGTGGTGCCGCATATGATTGAGCGGAAAAGCGGAATGATTATTAATATTGCCTCCCTTGCCGGGAAAAATGAGTTTAAAACCGGAACCGGATATGCCGCCAGCAAATGGGCCCTGCGCGGATTTGCCAAAAGCCTGATGCTGGAAGTGCGCGAACATGACATCCGGGTGGTTACGATCTTCCCCGGTTCGGTGGATACCAGCTTCGGCAGCGGTGAATCCCCAACCGGCACCCCCAAAAGCAATCAGATCCAGCCGGGAGACATTGCTCAGGTGGCATTTACCGCCTACACCATGCCCCTGCGCACCATGGTCAGCGAAATTGACATGCGCCCCAGTAATCCCAAACGGGCGTAAATCTTTCATTTTTAATCAGGAAACAGAAGCGGTCTGAAATTTCTGAGAGAAAGGAGATGAAATGCTGCAGACAGGAGATAAAGCCCCGGATTTCAATCTGCCGTCCGATGCAGGGGAGCAGGTAAGTCTGGCGGATTTTCGGGATAAAAAAGAAGTAGTATTATATTTTTACCCCAAAGATAACACCAGCGGCTGCACCACTGAGGCCTGCGACTTCCGTGACAGTATCCGCGATTTTGATTCCCGTGACGCGGTAATTCTGGGCGTCAGCCCGGACAGTATTCAATCTCACGAAAAATTTAAAGCTAAACATGACCTGAATTTCACCCTGCTCAGCGATCCGGATCACAAGGTTGCGGAGGCTTATGGTGTTTGGGGTGAAAAAAAGCGGTACGGCCGCAATTACATGGGGATTTTCCGCACCACTTTTGTGATCGGCAAAGACGGCATTATTAAACATGTTTTCGAGAATGTAAAACCGGCAGGGCATTCTGCGCAGGTTCTGAATATTCTGTAAACCGCCTCCGGAGATGCCTTATTGAAGACACGCTCAACGCCGTTCCGGAAGTGGTATCTTATTTATCTGCTGATTCCCCTGCTGCTCTGGTGGGCCCTGAAGGATGCCCCGTTTACTGCTATATGGAACATACTTCAGGGGTTTAGCGCCGGCGAAATAGTCATTCTATTTTTATTAAACTTTCTGATCCTGGTAATTCTGGCGTTTCGCTGGTGGGTATTGCTGCGGGTAATCGGGCAGCGGGTGCCTTTTCGTTTCATTCTGCTTTACCGCCTGGCCGGCATCGGGATCAGCTATTTTACACCCGGCCCGCAAATTGGCGGCGAAGCACTGCAGGTCTGGCTGCTGAAAAAAAGGAGCCGGGTTGCCACCTCACAGGCCCTGCTTTCGGTTTCTCTGGACAAAGTTGCGGAAACACTCGCGAAATACGGATTTCTGGCGATGGGATTAATGGTGGTCTTTTATCTCGGTTTGTTTAAATGGCAACCTCCTCTCTGGTCAATGGCAGCGGGGCTGCTCGTTGTTTCTCTGGT
>JBAPTX010000558.1:0-14748 GCA_049282375.1 Calditrichia bacterium | reverse complement strand
AAATTATGGTTAAAAGGTATTTTAGCAAATGGAAGGGATTTAAACGAGCCGCACTCTGTAGCGGGATTTTCCTGCTCGTTTATTCAATAACACCGCTGGAGGTTTCGGCACAACAAACCGACAGCCTGATGTACTTGCCGGAATTAATACAGGAAGGATTACAAAATAACCCGGAATTGCAGTCCGGTTATAATCGCTGGCAGGCGGATCAGGCAAAAATTCCGCAGGCGGGTGCGCTTCCCGACCCGCAGATCAGCTTTAATTTGCTGAACCTGCCGGTAAACACGTTTGATTTTGATCAGGAACCCATGACGGGTAAACAGCTTTCCCTGATGCAGATGTTTCCTTTTCCCGGCAAGCTGGGGTTAAAGGAGGATATTGCCCGGGCAGGTTCACAAATATCCCGGGCACAATACCGGGAACTGCAAAACCAACTGGTAAAAAATATAAAGCTGACATTTTATGAACTTTATTTTCTTGATAAATCCATTGAAACGATAGAAAGCAATACCCGTCTGATGAAGGATTTTAACCGGATAGCGGAAAGCCGGTATACGGTAGGAACGGGGCTGCAGCAGGATATTCTGAGGGCACAGGTGGAGCTTGCCCGCTTGACTGATAAACAGGTCACTCTGCAGCAGAAGCGAAAAGTGCAGGCGAGCCGGCTGAATAAATTACTGAATCGTCCCATATCTGCTGCAGTTGGTGAGCCGCAGGTCAATGATCCGGATTCACTTCAGCTAAGAACACAATCATTAAATCCGGATTCACTGAAAACACTGGCTAATCATTACCGGCCGTTGTTCAGTGCATGGGAGTCCACCCTGAAGCAAAGCCGGAAAAAGGTCGATCTGGCAAAAAAAGGTTACCTGCCGGATTTTAAACTGGGTGTGGCATATACACAGCGCGAAGCTTTACAGAACGGAATGCCCGGTGTGGATTTTGTATCAGGCCTCTTCACAATGGAGGTCCCCCTTTATTTCTGGAAAAAACAGAAAAAGAATATAGAAGAGAACCGCTATTCTCAAATCGCTCTTCAAAAAAAGTATGAGGATGTTAAGAATCAGGTTTTTTCTAAGTTGGACCAGAAATTTACAGAGATTCAAAAAAATGAGAAGTTGTTGCAGCTTTATAAAACCGGAATTATTCCACTCGCCAATCAGTCGTTAGAATCGGCTTTGTCCGGTTATCAAACCGACCGGGTGGATTTCCTTACCCTGCTCAATAATCAGATTACCATTTTCAATTATGAACTGGAATACTACCGGGTCTTCAGCGATCTGTTTAAAAACCTGGCAGAGCTGCAGGCGCTTACCGGCTTTGACGTGGTAATTTTTGATATTAAATGATGACAGCGGAATTTGGAGGTTATTTGATGAACAATAGAACACTTTATATTTTAATTGGCGGTGCTTTGCTGCTGTTATTGGCTGTCGGGGCATTTTGGTTGTTTCACAATCCGTCAGATAACGGCGCAGAGAAAACGGCTGTTCATGCACAATTATGGACCTGCCCTATGCATCCGGAAGTGATTACGGAAGAACCGGGGCAATGTCCCAAATGCGGCATGGATCTGGTGCCGGTTAAAAGTACCGGGGTATCGGCTGCACAGGGGAACAGTCGTGAAGAAAACATGCAGAGTGAAAACCCGGATTCGGCCGTTGAATTATGGACCTGCCCCATGCACCCGGAAGTGATCACGGAAGAACCGGGAAACTGCCCCAAGTGCGGAATGGATTTAGTGCCGGTAAAACAGACTGCGCCTTCACTCTCCGCTAATAACGGAAAAGGGGATCGCAAAATCCTATACTGGCAGGCGCCTATGGATCCGACTGAGATTTATGACAAGCCCGGTAAATCCAAAATGGGAATGGATCTGGTGCCGGTGTACGAAGATGAAGCTTCCAGTTCAGGTGGAACCGTGGTAATTGATCCGGAGACTGTCCAGAACATGGGGGTGAATTACTCCACAGTGCAGCGAATGGATTTTAGCCGTGATATCCGTGCGGTGGGGAAAATAGAGTATAATGAAGAAAATCTTTATACCATTAATTCTAAAATTTCCGGATGGGTGGAAAAATTATATCTGGATTATACCGGTAAGATGGTTCGCAAAGGTCAGCCATTGCTGGAAATCTATTCTCCCGAGCTGGTAACCACCCAGGAAGAATACTTGCTGGCATTAAAAAATCAAAAAGCAGTAAACAGCAGCAGTTTTGAATCCATTCGGGAGGGGGCGGCATCCCTTCTTAAATCTACGCGCAAACGGCTGGAATATTGGGATATTCCGGAATCAGAGGTTGAAAGACTGGAAAATTCCGGTGAAGTCCTCCGGACCCTGCAGTTAAATGCTCCCGCCAGTGGTGTGGTAGTTCATAAAAATGTGGTGGAAGGTGCTAAAGTAACCACCGGAATGGATCTTTACCGCATTGCCGATCTCTCGACGATTTGGGTGGAAGCCAGCATTTACGATTATGAACTGCCCTGGGTCAGTGTGGGGCAGGAAGCGAAAATGGAATTATCCTATTTGCCCGATCGGCAGTACACTGGAAAAATTACATATATCTATCCCTATCTTGATGATAAAGCGCGCACGATTCAGGTAAGGCTGGAATTTAAAAATCCGGATATGGACTTGAAACCGGGCATGTACGCCAATGTGATCATACAGGGGCATACCGTCCCAGATGCGCTGGTCATTCCTTCCGAAGCAGTGATCCGTTCCGGAGAGCGAAATGTTGTGTTTGTGGCAAAAGGTGAAGGAAAGTTTGAACCCCGCCAGGTGCGGCTCGGCGCGGAGGGGGGTCCCAATAACCGCTATGTGCGGGTGATTGACGGCGTAATGGAAGGGGAAAAAGTGGTTACCTCTGCGCAGTTCCTGCTGGACAGCGAAAGCAGGCTTCAGGAAGCCATTCAGAAAATGCTGCAGGAGCGGGGCAGTTGATTGCGGATTGCAGATTGCGGATTTACTCCGTCACGTTCAATTAATGAATACTGACGGTTTATGGCTGACGGATAATTGCTAAATGCTCAAAAGGAATTTGGAGTCATTTGAATGTTAGAAAAAATTATAGAAGCGTCTGTAAACAATAGATTTCTGGTTATTATTTTCACCGCGCTGATTGCACTGGCAGGCGTATCTGTCCTGTTTAATACACCGGTGGATGCCATCCCGGACCTGAGCGATGTGCAGGTGATTATACTTACAGAATACCCCGGTCAGGCGCCGCAGGTTGTGGAGGATCAGGTTACCTACCCGCTGACCACAGCCATGCTGGCAGTGCCGTATGCCAAGGTGGTGCGGGGATATTCGTTTTTCGGCTTATCCTTTGTTTACATCATTTTCGAAGACGGTACCGATCTCTACTGGGCGCGCAGCAGGGTACTGGAATACCTGAATTATGTAGCCAACCGGCTTCCGCAGGGGGTTACTCCCACTTTGGGCCCCGATGCAACCGGGGTGGGCTGGGTATATGAATATGTGCTGGATGGCGGCAATAAATATAACCTGCAGGAATTGCGTTCTATTCAGGATTGGTTTCTGCGCTATGAGCTTACCAGTGTTCCCGGCGTATCGGAAGTGGCGAGTATCGGTGGATTTGTCAAACAATACCAGGTGGAAGTCGATCCCAATAAGCTGCAGGCCTATAATATTCCTCTTAATAAAATAAAAATGGCCATTAAGCGCAGCAATAACGATGTGGGCGGACGGCTGGTGGAAAGCGGCGAAACCGAATTCATGGTGCGCGGCCTGGGATATATTCAATCCATCGAAGATATTAAAAATATCCCGCTGGGTGTGGACGAAAGCGGAACGCCTATCCTGATTAAAAATGTGGCTGATGTGCATCTGGGGCCGGAGCTGCGCCGCGGTCTGGCGGAATGGAATGGCGAAGGCGAAACGGTAGGCGGGATTGTGGTGATGCGTTACGGGGAAAATGCCCTTAAGACAATTGAGCGGGTAAAAGAAAAAATGGCGGAGTTGCAGAAGGGGCTGCCGGAAGGAGTGACCATAAAAACGGCTTATGACCGTTCTTCGCTGATTCAGAGTGCCATCGATAATTTATCGGGCAAGCTGCTGGAAGAAATGATTGTGGTGGCGCTGGTCTGCATCATCTTTTTACTGCATTTCCGCAGTTCACTGGTAGCTATTTTCGTGCTGCCGATGGGTATTCTGATTTCTTTTCTGATCATGTATTTTCAGGGACTTAATGCCAATATCATGTCGCTGGGGGGAATTGCAATTGCAATTGGGGCAATGGTGGATGCGCCCATTGTGATGGTGGAGAACGCCCATAAACATATGGAGAAATACGGCACAAAAAAGGGGCATTGGCAATTGATTCTGGATGCCTCTAAAGAAGTGGGGCCGGCGCTGTTTTATTCTCTGCTGATGATCACGGTTTCGTTCATGCCGGTGTTTACCCTGCAGGCGCAGGAAGGCCGTCTGTTCAAACCGCTGGCTTTCACCAAAACATATGCAATGGGCGCCGCTGCGCTGATTTCCATCATCATCGTCCCTATTCTGATGGGTTACTTTGTGCGGGGGCGTATCCGTTCCGAAGAACAGAATCCCATCAGCCGCTTTCTGATCCGGATTTACCGGCCGGTTATTCATCTGGTGCTGCGCTTCAAATGGGCTACCATCATTATTACACTGGTTATTTTACTGCTGACCCTGTTTCCCCTGTCGCAGCTCGGCTCCGAATTCATGCCGCCGCTGAACGAGGGCGACCTGCTTTACATGCCGACCACTGATCCGGGAATCAGCATTACGAAAGCCAGAGAACTGCTGCAGCAGACCGATAAAATCATTAAAAGTTTCCCGGAAGTCGAGGATGTATTCGGGAAAATCGGGCGGGCGGAAACCGCTACGGATCCGGCGCCGCTCTCCATGATTGAAACCACCATCACCCTGAAGCCTCAGGAAGAGTGGCGGGAAGGAATGACAATGGATAAACTGGTGGATGAACTGAATGCCGCCATCCAGTTTCCCGGGCTTACCAATGCCTGGACCATGCCCATAAAAACACGGATTGATATGCTTTCCACCGGAATCAAAACGCCGGTGGGTTTAAAATTAATGGGGCCGGATTTACAGACCCTGTCCGATCTGGGGCAGCGTATTGCCGCGGTGCTGAAAGATGTGAAAGGCACGCTCAGTGTATTCCCGGATAAAACAGTGGGCGGCAACTACCTGGATTATGAAATCGACCGGCAGGAAGCCGCGCGATACGGGCTTACGGTTGGCGATGTGCAGGATGTAATTATGTCAGCGGTCGGGGGAATGAATGTCACTCAGACGGTAGAAGGACTGCAGCGTTATCCGGTGAATGTGCGCTATCCGCGGGAACTCAGGGACAATCTGAACCGGCTGGACCGGGTACTGATTCCCACCCCCACCGGCGCACAGATCCCGCTAAGCTATGTGGCCGATGTCAGTTTTAAAAAAGGACCTCCCGTTATTAAAAGTGAAAATTCCCGCCGCACTGCCTGGCTCTATGTGGATATCCGGGATATCGATGTCGGAACCTATGTAAACAATGCAAAAAAGGTGGTGAACGAGCAGATCAGTTTCCCGGAAGGCTACAGTCTGGTGTGGAGCGGTCAGTATGAATACATGCAGAGGGTAGAAAAACGGCTGCGGATCGTGGTGCCGATTACACTGCTGATTATTTTCATCCTGTTGTACCTGAATTTCAAGAACCTGATAGAGAGCATGATCGTGCTGTTTTCTCTGCCTTTTGCGGTCGTTGGCGGTATCTGGTTTATGTATATCCTGGGATATAATCTGAGCATCGCGGTTGGAGTCGGCTTTATTGCTCTGGCCGGGCTGGCGGCGGAAACCGGTGTGGTGATGCTGGTCTATCTGGACAATGTTTTCCGGGATTGGAAACTGGAAGGACGCATTCACAACCTCAAAGACTTGTACCAAATTGTAATTGAGGGCGCTGTAGAACGGGTGCGGCCCAAGATGATGACGGTGACCACGACCATGCTCGGTTTGTTCCCTATTCTGATCGGCACCGGAACCGGTTCGGAAGTAATGAAGCGGATTGCTGCGCCTATGGTGGGCGGCATGGTAACTTCCACCATTTTGACACTGGTGGTGATCCCGGTGATCTTCTATTTATGGAAGACGCATGAAGTGAAAAGGCTTATAGCGGAAATAGAACACCAGAACGATCAGCGGCAGAGCGAATAAGTTTAAGTTTCAATTTTAAACCGGTAAATATGATGAAAGAGGTTAAAGCATTTATCCGGAATCAGAGGCGGATGCAGTCATCGTTGCTGAAAAGTATTTTAAAACAGCAAAGCGTGAGATGGTCTGCAAAGATGATAAGCTGCATAAAATCATCGAGATTCTGCGCAAAAATGCCTTTACCGGATTAAAAGGAGATGGCATAATTTACATATTCCCGGTAGAGATGGCTGTAAAAATCCGGACCGGTGCGGTTGGGGAAGATGCGTTATGAGGCGATCTTTCATCCAAATTTAACCGCATAATCCGGGTGAGAAAAAGAAGAAGAGGCCCTTTTCCCGGCGACAAATATTATAATTTTAAGCTGAATTTTTAATATCAGTGTCTTCTTCCAAATCCTTCGATTTAATCTTTTCCGCTTCAAACGCCTTACCCCACCAGAGGGGTATAAACAGAATCGCAATTATAATATAGATAACGGGAATGAAAACAGACTGGCCTGGTGACGGAATGAGCAGTTTCCCGACGCCCACCAGCATCAGGAAGAGCGAAACTGCGGTGAGTAAAATCGCTTTGATTTCTTTGACCAGGTTTTTGAGCGGCACTTTCGGATTTACACCGGCTTTAGCGGCGGTGCTTTTCCAGAAGCCGGCCGGCTGAACTTTTTTGTAAAACTTTACCAGGATTTTTTCATCTGTGGAGCGGGTAAAATAGGTGACGCTTATGGCGGCTGTCGTGGAGACGATTGCCATGCATAATAACCGAATCCATTCCTGATCAGTTACAATGAGAAGCACGGGCGCAACTATCAGCGATACGATCATGGCCGCCAGCTCGGAGAATAGATTAATCCTTTCCCAGAGCCATCTCAGCACCAGCACGGAGCCCATTCCGGCGCCAAAAAGAAGCGAAATAAACCAGGCGGTTTGAATAGAGCCTAATTCAGCCATGATTGCCAGAGCGATTATCAGGATCAGAATGTTGGATATGCGGGCAACGACCACCAGCTCGGAATTTTTAGGCTTGCGCCTGAGCCATCGCTGGCAAATCAGTCTTTGGTAAACATCATTGCTCCAGTAACTGGCACCCCAGTTTAAATGGGTATCAATGGTTGAAGCCAGTGCGGCCAGCAAGCCCGTCAACATTAATCCGCGGATGCCGGGCGGTAACAGGTCGTTTACTCCATTTACAAAAGTAATCTCGCGCATTGCAGCAAACTGATCGCTGCCGATTGCTTCCGGAGGAAATGGATATACCAGGAGCAATCCCACCCCGATTATCAGCCAGATTAAACTTCGCAGAAAAATCTGCATCCAGGCAAAAATAACCGCGGCTATTCTGGCATCTCTGTCACTGATGCAGGCCATCGATCGCTGGGCCAGGTAACCGGTTCCATCGCTGTACATCTGAAAAAACCATTGAAGTCCGATAATCACAAGGAATGGCAGTATCAATTCCCCTCCGGTGGGAGAAAAGGACAGCATTTTCCCGGTCAATTCAGTTCCATACAGGTTTACCAGTTTATCGGTCAAACCTGAAATGCCTCCCACATGAGAAATAACCAGAATGGCATACACCAGGGTTCCAACCATAGCCAGCACAAACTGCATTACATCGGTGGCAATTACACTGCGGAGTCCGCCGGTCATAGAGTACAGTGCGGTAAAGCTGATAATTACAACTACACTTATCAGATTGTTTGTTGTGGTTACATAAGGCCCCAGCCCGGTAACGCTCTCGCCCAACTGCAATCCTATTCCTTTAGAGATGCCCCAAAAAACCTGATAAAGACCTGTTGGCAGCCATTCATTCCAGGGCAGAAAAACTTCCGCAATTCTCATAGCGGCCACCAGCACCATTGCCAGTACTACACAATTGATAACGGTGCCGTAGTAAACGGCTTTTAAAACTCTTAAAAACAAAACGCCTTTCCCGCTATAGCGAATTTCAGTCAATTCAGCATCGGTAAGAACCCCGGAACGGCGCCAGTTCGCGGCAAATATAAATCCCATCATTAAGAAAGCAATCCCGTAAATCCATAACCGCCACACCATAAAAATGCCGCCGGTAGCAATTAAACCGGTAACCAGCAATGGTGTATCGGCGGCAAACTGGGTTGCTGCCATACTGAATCCGGCACGCCAGCCGCTGATGGTGCCGCCCGCCAGAAAATATTCCCGTAAATTTTCGGAGGCTTTAGATTTATTTCGAAAACCGTTGGCAATGCTGTAAACGATAAAAGCCAGGATGATCAGAATATCGAGCATAATTCAGCCTTTAAAGGGTTTTTTTAGGAATAAATACTCTGATAAAATTGTGGTCTTTGGAATTATATCGGGGACGAATAAAAGCCGCCCCCGATGAATGTCTGTCTCTGCAACATACCTGAAGACAGGTATTATGCAAAAATTTTAGAAATCGTATGCCACCCAGAAATTAAAGGAGCGTCCGAAGATGGGACGGCCGTTTGCAGCGGTTGGATCGCGCGGATCGCCTTCTGTTAAACCTTCGGAATCATTCAGGTTGTCTCCGTGAACCCCAAAAGAAAGGCCGGCTGGTGTGGCAAAGGATAACCCGGCATCAATTTTGGTATACCCGTCCAACTGGAAAACATTGTCCCTGGAATCCCAGCGCTCACCTACGCTCCTTACCGCACCATAAATGGTAGCCGGAAAATTGCCGAGAGGAAGTCTGTAACTGGGAGCCACTCTGACTTGCCATTCGGGCTGCCGCCAGATTGAATTTCCAATAACATCTTCAGCCTCCGGGCTGGCATCTTTAATTTCGCCTTTCTGCAGGGTTGCCACAGTCCGCAAACTGAAATCCTGGTAACTGACCACCCCATCCAGCTCAACACCATAGGTTTGGGTATTAATTTGCGCCGGCGCTCTTACCGAGCCGATATCGCTGTCAAACACATCCACATCGTTAAAGAATCCAGTTGCGAAGAAACTGAAGAGAGATGAAGCATACTTCAAACCGCCTTCAAACTGCTTAAACTGGTTGGTCTCCAAATCGCCATCCGATGTCAGGCTATAGTTGTCTTCGCGGATATTATCAAACTGGGGGAACAGATAACTGTCGGAGTAGCGCCCGAAGATACCCAGCACTTCATTTACATCGAAATTGGCCGCTCCGGTAAATGCAAAATCTTTCCCGTTTAACGATTTCACCAGATCGGTGCTGCCGTCTGGATAGCCCGGCCCCGAATCAAGTGTATATTCAAGATCCAGCCATTGATGTCTCAGACCCAGATCAATTCGCAAAGCGGGAAGCAGTTGCCAGGAATCTGCTCCGTATATGGCAAACACGCGGGCATCGCCGCCGGATTGGATTCCATATCCCCAGGGGCCTCCGCCCCCGGCGCTGGCCACATCAGCAGCGGAAATCATTGATTCCAGCAAATCTCCGTTTTCAACATTGTGAACCGGAACATGATTGCCAAGTGTCCAGAAGTCATCAGATGACCAGCGCGCCTGATACAGGCCCACAGTAAATTCATGTTGATTCAAGGTTTTGGAAAGGCTTAGGTCATTGTTAATCGATGTAAGGTTTTTCTGAACCACCCAGTATCCGTAATTTTGAACCCATTCCGAGTTTCCAAGAATGTTTCCCTGCATAGTCCGGACAGTATCCAGGTTAAGAGTGCTTTTGATAGCACTGACGCGCACCGGGCCGCCTTCCGGAACAAAGCCGTAAGTATTGGCATCGCCGGCGGTGTAGGTCAGATTATCCCGGACCATCCAGCCATCTCCCAAATCCAGATTGGCATTAATACCGCTGACCATTCCTTTCCAGCCGCGGCCGTTTGCAAAATCAAAAATTCTGGCATCTCCTGCGCCGTTTATCTGTAAGGTGCGAAACCGGTTTGCGTTGCCGAGCGGACTGAATGTTCCCAGATCGTTCCCGGTGTTGAGTGCCATGGGGAGGACCCACTGTCCATAATCATCGGTAATCCTTGTATAGGCGTTGAAAACTCCTTTTTTGAATGTTTTGGTTAACTCAAGAGTAAGCTGTTTTCCGTTTTCGGCATTAAATTCTGTGTTTCGAATTCCGGGAGAGGTCCGGGTGTAACCGCCGGCCATATAATAAAGACCCTCGGAAAGCTTGCCACTCATAAACGCATCAACCCGCTGAAGATTATAATCTGATGTGGTATATTTCAGCCGCCCCTGAGTGGCTTCGCCGCCCTTTCTGAGGTTGAAGTTCACTGTCATCCCCGGTTCGGCATTGGAGAAGACAGCGCTGGGGCCGCCGCGGAGCGCTTCGGAGGATTCGATGGTTTCATCGATGCGGAAGATAGAACTCTGCTCGAAAAAGGAGAGCGTCTCCACTCCGTATATCGGTCCGCCATTGATAGACATGGTGACAAATGGCGCATCACCCGCAGAGGGAAGACCACGCACGAATATATTCGCTCCGGCAACTCCTCCGGAACTCTCTGACCAGACACCCGGAACCACCTTCAGCAAATCCGCAGTGCTGCTCGGAGACATTTGTGTGATTTCCTTGGCCTCTACAGTAGTAATAGCAAAGCTGGCTTCCTTTTTGGTTACACCGGCTCCGCCCGGAGTACCGGAAACCACAATTGCATCCATCAGTAGGGCATCCGGCGAGAGAGAAAAACTTTGTGTAATTGATTCTCCCGCAGATACATCGATCGGTTCTCTTTCAGTTTTATAACTGAGATAAGAAGCAACGGCAGTATAGGTTCCTGATGGTACATTTCGAATTACAAATGTTCCGTCACTATCAGTTGATGAACCCATTGTTGTGCCTTCGAGATATATGTTTGCACCTACCAGGGGTTCGCCGGATGCGTCCGTTACCACACCGCGAACCGTGCCTGTATTCTGTGCAAGGGCACTCAGTGGTAAATAAGCTATAATCAGAATAATTGCTAAAAACTTAAAACTTTCTTTTAAGCAATACAAATTCATGAGGTAGCCTCCTTAGGATTATTATGAAACCGCATAAACCTGCCCCGCAACTCAGGATAAATCAGCGCCGGATGTTTTTCCGATAGGGCATCCTCCTCATTTTTGATTAAATAAATGAATTATTTTTAATCACGGCGGACCTTTGAAAGATGGCAAACCAATGAATTATTTTTCTGCAAACATATTGCAGTCACTCAATTTTAATTTAAGTGCAAATTAATTCACATAATGAAGAATATAAATGCCATAATTATCGGTGGTCAAGTGTTTTTCATCTAAATAGCACCCTTTACCGCTTCGGAATTTCCAATTAAAAAAAATAGAAGATTATTCTACACTTCCTGAATTTGATTTGAAGATTATTCAACAGCTATGAAGAAAAATTATGATCGCAAAATCTATAAATGCATATATAAAAGGATTTCAGGTTATGGCACAGGAGTTGAATTAATTATTGCGGAGGCGAAGATAAATTGATTTAAAAAAATGGTGAATTGAATCAAATGGCAACAGAAATCGGGAAAATAACTGAAATAAGCGGGCAGGAAATGACGGTACAACTCAGAACCGGGAAGCAGTGTAACATCTGCGCTGCCAAATCTGCCTGTTCTTTTAACGGTCCTGATGCGAATTACCGTTATATCAGACTGCCCCTGCAACCCGGGGCTCATCCGGGCAAAGGGGTAGAACTCGAATATCGGGAAGTTTCCAGAATCTGGGCGGCATTAATTGTTTTCTGTTTACCGGTATTGATGCTGTTTGCCGGTTATGCAGTGGGGAACAGCTATTTTGGATCTTCAAACAGCGGTATTGAAGGTGCCGTCATCGGATTGATTTTATCAGCACCGGTTTTGTGGATACTCAATAAGCTGCTTGCACACAGCCGCTTTTTTCGCCCGCAGGTTTCAAATGCATCCAATATCATATTTAGAGGAGGATCATATGTTTAAACCTGTCAAAAAATGGCTGGAAAAAACCGGGGTCAGTTAAACCGGAATTTAAAGAATCAAATGGCAGCGAATTTGAACAAAATAAGCTTTACTTCATTTCACAAACGGAGGTTTTATAATGAAACATTTCTTTATTCTCACAGCAATGTTCGGTTTTATGCTTGCTTTTTCGGCACAGGCGGGAAGTGTTGCCGATTTTCGCAATCAACTTTCACAAACGACCGAAGCTTATCTGCAAATCAAAAATGCTCTGGTAAATGACAATGCGGAAAAAGCATCGGAAAATGCATCAGAATTTTTAAAAAGTTTAAAGAATGTGGATGCCGGCCAACTTGCTGAGGGCACGAAGGAAGAGTGGCAGGAAAAAGCATCAATCATGACAGAACAGGCCAGGCAAATTAAATCTGCAGAATCCCTTGCCGAACAACGGAAGGCCTTCGGGAAATTATCCGAAGCGGTCGGTTTTGCCGCCAAAAAATACGGCCCGCTTAATACGACCCTCTACCGCCAGTATTGCCCTATGGCCTTTAACAATGAAGGCGGTCAATGGCTGAGCACTTCCGAAGAAATCCGGAATCCATACTTTGGATCAAAAATGATGAAGTGTGGAAAGGTTCTGGAAGAATTCACCAGTTACAATGATAAATAAAATGTGCAGTCGTGGTAAAGAACAGGGACATTTTACATGCAGGGAGGTTTGGAGAAGCCAGGTTTATATAACCCAGTTATCGGGAGGAATCTGAAATGTCTCATCAAACAAAATCAGTAAAATATTTAACAGCTTTTATGTTTACTTTTCTTTTAGGCATTGTTACAGTTCAGGCCCAGCATATGCAGTCTCAGAAAGAGCCTGCCCGGAATATGATGCAACAGCAGCAGCACATGAATGAGAATATGCAAGCCATGCAGCAGATGATGCAGCAGATGATGATGAGAACGAATAACATGATGCAGAACATGTATGGAATGAGCGGAATGGGATCAATGCAGGGCCAGCGGCACATGATGCCGGGTCAACAGGGTATGATGCCGGGCCGTCGCGGAATGATGATGCAGGGGAATCATCCCATGATGAACATGATGTATGGGGTAAATAACATGGTGATGAATATGCATCAGGTTCTTCAGTTGATGCAGAATATGATGGGTGATGAGAATTATATGAACAACCCTAAAATGAAGCAGCATCTGGAAAATATGCGTGAAAACATGAATAGTATGATGCAGTCGGTGAATAATTTCCTGGACAATACTGAAGAAATGCAAAATCTTCAGCAGTCTGAGCAGCAAAGGCCCCGGGAACCCGAAAACCAGCCGGAATAGTTTTCTTTTCGCCGGATAATCCGCCTGATTAACAGGGAGATTCCTCAATGGAATCTCCTTTTCGTGCTAATAAAAAAAGGAGATTAAAAATGTGGCATGATATGGGCTGGGGCGGCCTGTGGTTCGGATGGCTGTTCTGGATTATCATTTTTATTGTTATTATATGGTTGGTAGTGCGTTTTGCCGGAGGCAGTCAGACCCGTCAGCAGCCGCCCGCCTCGGGAGAAACCCCGCTGGATGTTTTGAAGAAAAGATATGCCCGGGGAGAAATAACACGCGAGCAGTACGAGCAGATGAGAAAAGATATTGAAAAATAGTTTACTTTTTCGAACACAACGACAGGGAGATCCGAGATGAAAATTTTTCTGACGGTCGTACTGACGATTATTGTGCTTTGCCTGCTGGGATTAATTTTTATGTATTCGGGAATATTCAATGTTAGCATTCTTGAACCCAGCTCCGGATTTACCAGGTGGGTATTGAACACAACCATGGAGCATTCTATTGAAAGCAGAGCGGAGGAGATTGATCCGCCGGATTTATCCGATCCGGAAATGGTAAGGGAGGGCGCTGCTCATTATGCGCAAATGTGCGCGGGATGCCACAGCACCCCCGGTAAGGAATTGAATGAAATGGCGAAAGGAATGGAACCCCAACCTCCCTTGCTGTACAAAATGGATGAAGTTGGGGATGAAGCCGCAGCAGAGGCATTCTGGATCATTAAACATGGGATCATGTTCACCGGAATGCCGGCCTGGGGCGCCACCCATTCTGATGATAAAATTTGGAATATTGTGGCGTTTCTGCAGGAGCTGCCTCGTATGTCTGCGCAGGAATATCAGGCAATGACCGCCAGTGCTTCCCATATGGAAGAAGATGAACATTCAGAGCCGGAAGGCGAGCAGCATGAACATTGATGCTGTTTTGTGTGTCTCCCTATGGTAATCGTGAGCTGTTTTTATTCTCACACAAAGACACAAAGCCGCAAAGTTTTAAATGAAAGAAACTTGGAATAAACAGATAAACGATTCAACGATTCAACAGTTAAACGATTCAACAATTTAACATCTTATCTTTTTACCTTTGTGTGAGACCTTTTTTTTCAAACGGTAGATAAAAGCGAGCATAACTCGGATATGATCCTGTCTCATTATGCAATCGTTGGAATGATACTATTAATGGCATCCGGGGGAGCACTGCTCCTTGCGGCAGTCTGGCGGCCCGAAAAGAAAACGATTCGTCTGCCGGAAGCCTGGAGTAATTACCGTTTCGGTTATCCGGTTTATGCACTCATCTTTCTTTCCTTCGATATGGAAATGATTTTCATGTATCC
>JBAPTX010000557.1:0-1873 GCA_049282375.1 Calditrichia bacterium | reverse complement strand
CAGTTTACCGGCTGTCATCAGCCGCTTTTCCGGCTCGCCAGGCCGGGTGGCAGTAACTTGCGATGCCATTTCACTGGAGCCGTAACTGCAGAACAGCGGAAGCTGCAGGGAAGCAGCCCTGCGGATCAGCGAAGGGGGGATGACTCCGCCGCCCACTAAAATGGCTTTCATTTTCTGCAAATTTTCAATTGAACCGGGCATTTTAAGCAGCCGTAACAGTTGCGTGGGCACCAGCGATATATGGGTGGGATTCAATTGGGATAAACTGTTTTCCAGTGTCTGTTCCGGTTCCGGTACGGCAACCGCACCCCCGCCGTAAAGACAGCGAAATAGAATGCCCAGACCGCCCGCATGATACAGCGGCAGAGACAACAGCCAGCGGTCACCCGGCTGCACCCGGATATTTTGGTTGGAACCGGCTGCACTGTAGTAATGATTTCCAATGGTATGAAGAACAGCCTTGGGTGTTGAAGTGCTGCCGGAGGTAAAAATAATAGTGGCTTCCTGCATATCGTCCAACATTTTCAGAGGAGCCGCACTTTCTGCCGGCAAATTTCTGAAAAAATTTCCCCATTCCCTTATATTGATTTTAGGTGAAAAAGGAAGGTTCATCAGCTCACGGGAGACCAGCAGATCGCGGCAGTTGCACTGGCGGAGCGCGGATTCAATTTGCGGCGGTTTCCAGCGGGTGTTCAGCAGCAGCACCCGTTTCCCGGCCGACCAGGCCCCCAGCAGTATTAACAGATATTCTTTGGAATTGTGAGATAAAATTGAAATCGTGTTTTGCGGAAACATCTGACTAAGAGCGCTCTGCAGACCGGAGATCCGACTTTCCAGTTCCCGGAAACTCAGAATTTCCTCCAGCGAAATTACCGCCGGATAATCGCCAAACTGTTGTGACAGACTGCCTGTCCAGGCAACGGCTTTCATACCATTCGAGAGAGATGAGGTGAATTGTCGATCTGTGATATCTGATTTTCCCATTGCCGCACTTCCTGCAGGGGAATAGTACCGCCAAACTCCGGCAGGGGCAGCAGGTTCTGTTTGAACCAGTTTATGGTTTCCAGCCCCATTGCCACTTCGCCGGGAATGCACGCAGCAGCAAGCTGTGCCAGCGCCAGAAAACCAACAGCGGACTGGAATGCACTGCTGACAACTGCCTGCAGTTTGTATTCATTGGCATATTCAATCCAGTTCAGTGTATTTATGACAGGACCCAGCAAATCCGGTTTCAGCACCAGGGTGTGCATTCCTTCAAAATAGATGAAATTTTCCGGCGACCACTCCTGCAGCGATTCGTCTAACGCCAGCGGCAGTCCGGCTTTTTGATAATATTCCGGCAATAACTCCGGCCGCTGCAGCGGGTCTTCCAGATATTCGATATTCAGGTTTTTAACACCGGCGGCAAACTTTACCGCATCTTCCATTTTCCAGGCGCCGTTGGCATCCAGCCGCAGGGAGACTTCGGACGGCAGTTCCGCAGACAATTCTTGCAGAAGTTTTAGTTCATCTTCAACCGGCCGCCTGCCAACTTTTACTTTAACACAGCGAAAATTTCCGGCTTGCAGATCCTGCAGGGTTTCATTGGTGAAGGGAAGAACAGCCAGGCCATTCAGATGAATGTAACTGGCAGCCGCTGCACCGGAAATTACATCAATTAACTGGCAGGACTGCCGGGCAGCATGCAGTCTTAAAAAAGCGGTATCCAGCGCAAATTGCAAACTTGGAATACGGATTTTACCATAATCAGAATTGCCTGTTAAAATGTCTGCGACCTCCGGCAATAAAGCACCCCTGAACTCTTTTTGCAGCCGCCCGGCCTGTTTTTGCACTTCGGAAAATGTCTCATAATGAATCCCCGGAAAAGGTGCTG
>JBAPTX010000556.1:0-5815 GCA_049282375.1 Calditrichia bacterium | reverse complement strand
GTGCAGATCATGTTATCGATTACACCCGGGAGGACTTTACCCGGGCAGGGGAAAAGTGGGATATTATTTTCGACACGGTGGGTAAAAGCGCTTTTAGCCGTTCAAAACGCGTGCTGAAAAAGGAGGGGATTTATTTGACCACCGTCCTGAACATACCGATTCTGTTTCAGATGCTGCGGAATTCCAAATCCGGCGGCAGAAAAGCACAGATCGCCTTTACCGGAATGAGACCCGCTGCAGAAAAGAAAAAAGATTTACAATTTTTGAGAGAACGGGTGCAGGCCGGAGAGCTTAAAGCGGTGATTGACAGAACCTTTCCTCTGGAAGAAATAGCCGCAGCTCACCGCTATGTAGATGCAGGACATAAAAAGGGCAGTGTAGTGATCACCTTGCAGCAATCCCTTAACAATCCAAAACCGGAGAATAAATATGGAAAAGACAACTCAGACTGAAGACAAAAGCAGTTGGGCCATTGGCGGCGGGCTGATGATGGGGATGGGCGCGGGATTTTTTTTCCTGCAGCAATCAGCACTGGCATTCGTGGGATGTATATTAGGGGGGCTGGGATTTGGATTACTTATAAGCGCCATTATCTGGGCTGCAAAAAGGTAAAGACCATCCATAACTGTTATCCCTGCAAAAGCGGTTTACTTTCCGCCGCATGAAATCTATATTCCCGGTAAACCGGATTTATCCTGTGAATCCTGTCTTAAAATATTTTTAATCATGTATTTGGATAGCAACCTGTTAATATTCCGTTGAATCTTTTCACAGTTTAGAATATCTTCAGGCTGTAGGCCGGGAGAAACCATGCACGAACTTTCCATTGCTCAATCCATAATTGCCACTGTTTTGCAGGAAATGAAAACCAGACAACTTAAATCGATTGAGAAAATCGGGGTGGAAATCGGCGCCATGAGCGGCGTTTTTCCGGATGCCCTGCAGTTTGGTTACAACTGCATTATAAAAGATACCATTCTGGAAAATACCGAGCTGGTGATTGAAAAAATCGCCGTTGCCGGAGAATGCAGTGAATGCGGCAAAACATTCCAAATTAATGATTTTGTTTTCGTCTGCCCGGCCTGTTCATCCCCTGCGGTAATAATGACCCGGGGCAATGAGCTGGATATCAAATATCTGGAAATTGCAGAAAAAAGCTGAAGGAACTGTTCATGAGTGAAATCGTGCGGATCGAAAAAAAGGTGCTGTCGGAAAACGACAGGATTGCACAGAAAATACGCGGGCAACTGACGGCCCGGAATGTCCTTTCTTTGAACCTGGTGAGTTCTCCCGGTTCCGGCAAAACCAGTCTGCTGGAAAAAACATTGGGCCATTTTAACGGCGCGCTGCGAATCGGCCTGATTGCCGGCGATGTACAGACGGAAAACGATGCTTCACGCCTGTTAAAGGCGGGCGGCAAAAGGGTTCAGCCCATCGTTACCGGCGGCGCCTGCCATCTCGATGCCGCAATGATCAATTCGGTTATTGAAAAATTTGACTTTTCCGAACTGGATGTACTCTTTATTGAAAATGTGGGGAATCTGGTCTGCCCTTCCGGTTACGATCTGGGGGAAGACATGAAGGTGGTTCTCATCAGCACCACCGAAGGGGATGACAAACCGCAAAAATATCCCTCCATGTTCCGGCGGGCTTCGGTAATGATCATCAATAAGACAGACCTGTTGGGAACCTCCGATTTCAGCCTGGAGCGGGTCCGGCAAAATGCCCTGGACATTCATCCGGGATTAACAGTTTTTGAACTCTCCTGCCGCACCGGCGAAGGGCTTGATCAGTGGTTTGCCTGGCTTAAAGCGCAAGTGGCCGGAAAAAAGGCGAATGGATAACCGGTTGTTATGGTCGTGAAACGTCATAAAATAACCGTGCAGGGAATAGTGCAGGGAGTGGGTTTCCGCCCTCATGTGTATCGTCTGGCACGGGAATTTGGCCTCAGCGGGTTCGTACGGAATAACAATGCCGCAGTAATTATTGAAGTACAGGGCGGCACTTCCCTGCTTTTCCGCTTCCGTGAGCGCCTGCTGAAGGAAGCGCCGGTATTATCGCAGATTGTGCAGGTAAATGCCGAGGAAATTTCCATCAACGGCGATGGCGGGTTTGTCATATTGGAAAGCGAGCGGGATTCCGCCAATGAAACTTTCATTTCTCCCGATACTGCGGTTTGCCCGGATTGTATCCGGGAACTGTTCGACCCGCAAAACCGCCGCTACCGCTACCCGTTTATCAACTGCACCAATTGCGGCCCGCGTTATACAATCATCAGGCAAATCCCTTACGACCGCCCGAATACTTCCATGCTGCCCTTCCCGATGTGCCCGGAATGCGAAGCAGAATACCTCGATCCCGCCAATCGGCGGTTTCATGCCCAACCCAATGCCTGCAGCATTTGCGGGCCTTCTCTGGCGCTGTATTACAATCAGGGTCATCCCATTGCCGCTTCAGATCCAGTTTCTGCCGTGATTCGTTTTTTATTGAAAGGAAAGATCATTGCCATTCGCGGTATCGGGGGATTTCATCTGGCTGCGGATGCCGCCAATGACGAAGCGGTGCAGACGCTGCGGCAGCGCAAGGGGCGGGCGCAAAAACCCTTTGCCTTGATGGCGGCTTCTCTGGAAACAATCAGAAAACATTGCCACGTCTCAGAAACGGAAAAAAAATTACTGACCCACTACTCCACACCCATCGTGCTGTTGAAATCCCGGCACCGGCAGGGAATTGCCCCGGCAGTCGCCCCCGGCCAGCGCTTTCTGGGGTTTATGCTTCCCTACACGCCCCTGCATCATTTATTATTTAAAGAAACTTTTGACACGCTGGTGATGACCAGCGCCAATTTCAGTGAAGAGCCGATTGTCTGCAGCAATGAAGAAGCATTCCGGCGGCTGGCACCGCTGGCTGACTACATTCTGATTCATAACCGGGAAATCCTGCAGCGCAGTGACGATTCAGTTGCACGTGTATTGAACGGTAAACCCCAAATTCTGCGCCGTTCCCGCGGGTTTGTACCGCTGCCGGTTTTTCTGTCCCACCCGGTAAAACAGCCTCTGCTGGCATGCGGCGGGGAACTTAAGAATACCATCGCCCTCGCCAAAGGGAATAAGGTGTTTTTAAGCCAGCATATCGGAGATCTGGATAATCCGGCCGCATTATCCTTTTTTGAAGAAACCATCGATCATTTGCAGAACATTCTGGAAATTAAACCGGCGGCAGTCGTTCATGACCTGCATCCCGAATACTTGTCCACAAAATGGGCATTGCAGCAGCCCGGGCTGCCCAAAATTGCGGTGCAGCACCACCACGCTCATCTGGCAGCGGTAATGGCGGAAAACCAGATGACTTCCCCGGTAATCGGCATCATACTGGACGGGAGCGGATACGGGCCGGACGGCACCATCTGGGGCGGCGAAATTCTGACCGGCAATTTTGCTTCCTTTAAAAAAATTGCCGGGCTGCAGCCGGTTCCCCTCCCGGGCGGCACCGCCGCCATTAAACAACCCTGGCGCATGGCACTGGCATATTTGAAAACCGCCTATAGAAATGAATCAATTCCCGATCTGCCATTCCTGCAAAATATTCCGGAAAATGATATCGGCGTCATTTTACAGATGATCGACAGAAAAATCAACACACCGCTGACCTCCAGTTGCGGCAGGCTGTTTGACGGGGTTTCCGCCCTGCTTCATATTCGCAGTGTAATCAGCTACGAAGCACAGGCAGCCGTAGAACTGGAAATGGCGGCGGATGATTCTGCAGCCGGTATTTTTGAGGGGGTGCTGCAGGAAGCCGACTATTCACCGGAAATTCCGGTATCGGGACTGGTGCGGGCAGTGGTTCGTGCAATGCGCACCGGCGAAGCGGTTTCAGTAACTGCTGCAAAGTTCCACCGGACGCTGGCCGAGCTTTTCATCGAAAAGACAAAAAATGCCCGTGTGCAATCCGGGCTGAACACTGCGGCCCTTAGCGGGGGTGTGTTTCAAAATAGACTTTTTTCAAATTATATGATGAAGCGGCTGCAGGAGGAAGGTTTCCGGGTGCTGACCCACTCAGCCATACCACCCAACGACGGCGGACTGGCATTGGGACAAATAATGATTGCTGATGCCGTTTTACGGCAGAATGTGAACTAAAGGAGGTCTTTTATGTGTTTAGCCATTCCCGGAGAAGTTGTTAAAATCAGTGAAGAACACGGGCTTAAAATGGGCGAAATTGATTATTCCGGCGTCCGGAAAGAAGCCTGTCTGGAATACGTGCCCGAAGTACAACAGGGCCAGTTTGTGCTGGTTCACGCCGGATTTGCAATTGCAGTGCTGGATGAGGAAGAGGCGCAGAAATCTCTGGAAGTGTGGGATGAACTTAAAAAAGCCTATGAGGAAGAAGACAACGCGAACAAATCCGGCAAAACATCATGAAGTATTTATCTGAATTCCGCGACCCGGTAATTGCCCGCCATTTGGCTGAAGAGATTCACGCGGCCGCCACCCGCAACTGGGTAATTATGGAAATTTGCGGAGGGCAAACTCACGCCATCATCAAAAACGGTATCGATCAGTTAATCCCGGAAAGGATTGAACTGGTGCATGGCCCCGGCTGCCCGGTGTGCGTTACACCTTTGGAATTAATTGATAAAGCACTGGCTGCCGCTTCCCGGAAAGAGGTGATTTTCACTTCCTTCGGAGATATGCTGCGCGTACCGGGTTCCAGAAAGGACCTGTTCATGGTTAAGTCGGAAGGAGCGGATGTCCGGGTCGTCTATTCACCACTGGATGCGCTGGCTATTGCCCGCGAAAACCCGCAAAAGAAAGTGGTCTTTTTTGCCGTTGGATTCGAAACCACCGCACCCAATAATGCCATGGCCGTCTGGCAGGCGTACCGCGAGGGGCTGCAGAATTTTTATCTGCTGGTATCTCACGTGCTGGTTCCCCCTGCAATTATGGCGCTGCTGCAGTCCTCACGGAATCGTGTACAGGGCTACCTGGCGGCAGGGCATGTCTGCACGGTTATGGGGTGGCAGGAATACGAACCCGTTGCCAAAAAATATGGGGTGCCTATCGTGGTTACCGGTTTCGAACCCGTTGACATTCTTGAAGGAATCCTGATGGTGGTGCGCCAGTTGGAAAAGGGAGAGGCCAGGGTGGAAAATCAGTACAGCCGGATCGTTCAACGGGAAGGCAACCGGCCGGCGCAGGAATTGATCAATAAAATCTTTGAAGTGACGGACCGGCAGTGGCGGGGAATCGGCACCATCCCGCAAAGCGGTTTGCGTTTTCGGCCCGAATTCAGGCAGTATGATGCGGAGAACCTGTTCCAGTTGAATGATATTGTTGTGGAAGAACCCGGAATCTGCATCAGCGGAGAGGTTTTGCAGGGGTTAAAAAAACCGCCGGAATGCCCGGCATTTGGAATCTCCTGCACACCTGCCCATCCGCTTGGCGCGACGATGGTGTCTTCCGAAGGAGCCTGTGCCGCCTATTACGCCCGCAGCGGATCACGGGAAGAAGTAAATCAAAAATAAAATATAAAGTTTAACAAAAAAGCAGGGAAAGGAATTTTGGGTTAACTTCACCCAAATTCGATTTAAACATTTCAGCAAACGAATAGATTACCATGAATAAAACCATTTCAGCAGCCGACTTCGCGCAGTGCCCGCTGCCTGTTCATCCGGGAGACACCATTCAACTCGGGCACGGCAGCGGCGGGAAAATGATGAATGACCTCATCAGCAAGCTGTTCCTCTGGGCATTCGATAATTCAATTCTGAATCAACTGGATGATTTCGCAATTCTGGAAGTGAACGGCCTAAAAC
>JBAPTX010000555.1:0-2684 GCA_049282375.1 Calditrichia bacterium | reverse complement strand
GTCCCCTCCGCTTGCGGTGGTAACTGTTACCAGACCGCCTTCCTTGCGGCTGCGGGCTGCCTGAATGCTGTTCCGCAGCAGGTTAATGACGGCGCGCTGCAAGTGAAACAAATCAATCCGGATTTCTCCTCTTTCAGCTTCAGGGAAAAATAAGACCTGCACCTGCTGGTTTCCGGCATATTCTGCCAGCCGGTTTTCAGTCAGCAGCCAAAACTCCATCACGGGCATTATCTTCATATCCAGCTGCACATCACCGCGGCTGTAAGCCAGCAATTCATGAATCATCTCCAAAAACCGGCGGACTTCGCTTTTTATCATTCCGGCCGCCTGAATACGGTCCGCTTCCTGAAGGTCCAGGCGGGCCATACTCTCGGCGGCGGCCCTGATTAAATCCAGTGGCTGCTTCAAATCATGCAGAATCATCCCTGCCATTTTATTCAGAAGCCCGAACCGTTCCATTTCCACAAGCTTCTGCTGAGCTTTCTGAAGTTCATTTAAGGTGTCATTCAATTCTGCATTTTTCTGATGAAGCTCCCGGTTTTTTTCCTGCAGGTCCCTGGTAAGCTGTTCCCGGATCCGCTGCGCTTCATAAGCTTCCAGTGCTTTCTGCACAATTATTGTAAGATCATTTGGCTCCCACGGCTTAACGATATAGCGGTAAACTTCCCCCGTATTAATTGCCTCAATCAAGTATTCCACTTCTGTATAACCGCTAAGCACCAGCCGTATGGGTGCGGGATTTATCAGCTTCATCTGTTCCAGTAATTCAATTCCGGTCATTTCCGGCATTTTCTGGTCGGCAATAATGAGATGTATATTTTCCTGTTTAAAAATTTGCAGGGCTTCCCGCGGAGAGGTGGTGGAGAATACCTGATACTGGTTCCGAAAGGTTCGTTCGATAGCTTCCAGATTATATAATTCGTCATCCACAACTAAAAGATTGTAGTTATAACTTCCCATAGTCAGAAATTTAGCCGAATCCTTCATTTTACACAAGGTATCATAAAAATTAGCGGGTGATACTCCCGGCTTCTTTTCTCCTGAAACGACGGCTGTAAATGAATAAAAGATGTATCCGCATATTTATAGTGACCGAATTGAAACATTATTACCGCAGGCTGATTTAACATTGATAAGCTTTGTATAAAGACTCGCTGTACTGTTTGTTTCTCCAGGAGACCCTAAATTTACCAAATACATTTAACAGGAGGAACTGTAATGAAATTTTCACGTCTTACCCTGCTTTCAATTTCGTTTGTCTTATTCCTGATGTTTTTATTTGCCGCCTGTAATGGCGACCGCGAACCGGAAGATATGCAGGCCAACCGCACCGCGTATCAGAAAAATGTTCAGGCAAAAATTGATTCATTAAACCTGAAGGTGGCAAAACTTTGCGCGGACTACCGGGACAAAGAGGATTATGAGCAGGAAGTATATGAACAGCATATTATTGAATTTGAAGGGATGCGGGATACACTTCAGCAGAAACTGACACAACTGGAAAACAGCACCGAGCAGGAATGGAATGAAATGAAACAGGATGTTGATGAATACCTGCAGGTGTACGAGCGTAAAGTTGCGGACTACGATGCCGAAATGAACGATTAGCTTTTTCTCGTGATTTTATTGGAAATTTGTTGGGTGAATTCTTTTGACCTCCTGCACCTGTGCCGGGTCAGTCCCGTTTATCAGGGGTCAGGAGGAAAAGGATTTTAAACTGGCTTCAATGCCGGGTTCCTGAATTGCAGCCCGAATCTCAGAGCGCACCTTCTTGTAAAACATTTTTACGGATATGCTTTTCCGGATATTGGGCAGGGGGCTTTTAAATTTGCAGTGGAGGTTTCCGCAGCAGATGGCTGCCTTGAAGGAGAGTTTATGCACAGATTAGTGATCTTTAATCATCAATTTTAAAGAGGATGTTAAAAAAAACTTAAGCTGCTAAGGGAATTCATTACCGGGACATAGCCGGATTTTCGGGATTTCCCTGCACGGATCTCCGGAGGATCCTTCAATTGTTACCTTTTTTATTTGGGGAAATATGCTTTAAAATTTATCGCATAAATCTAGTGCCGGTGATTGAAAGAAACAGTGGATGTGAAAGATGTTGAAGAGAAAAATAATTAAAGAAGAGAGGTTAAAAATTAAATGGACCGCAAAACCTATGAAGCTGAAATGGAACGGGCTCTGAATGAATTTGCAGAGAAATTAAAGAACCAATCCCAGCCGGTTGAAGGTGGCGGTGCCAGTCCGGGGCAGGACTACAAAGAGCGCTTTACCGAACTGGAACGTCAGCATGTTAAAGCGGTGAATAATCTGAAGAACCTCAAGGGTGCAGGGGAGCAGGATTGGCCCTCAGTGAAAAAAGATCTGGACAGGCAGTGGAGAGATTTACGGCAGGGCCATAATTTGCTGGATGAGAAAAAAAATAAGGCACGAAAAATTTCATGAACTTTCTGAAGACTGCATTTTCTATGTTGAAGAACACCTTTTTTGCATTTCAGGATGATAAATCATTCCGCATGGGAGCGGCGCTTTCCTACTATACCGTATTTTCACTGGCGCCTTTTCTGATTATCGTCATTATAATTGCCGGCACTATTTTTGGGCAGGAGGCGGCTCGCGGGGAAATTGTATCGGAAATTCAGGGGTTGATCGGCAGGGATGGCGCCAAAACAGTGGAAACC
>JBAPTX010000554.1:0-17442 GCA_049282375.1 Calditrichia bacterium | reverse complement strand
CAGTTTCAATCCACGCGCCCGCGTGGGGCGCGACGCTGCTTAATAGTTCTTCGATCTCTTTATTTGTGTTTCAATCCACGCGCCCGCGTGGGGCGCGACATTGCATGGTTTACGGAACCGGCTTTTTACGTTGTTTCAATCCACGCGCCCGCGTGGGGCGCGACTTCCTTTTGGGCTGAAATTGCTTTCTTCTTTCAGTTTCAATCCACGCGCCCGCGTGGGGCGCGACTGTGACTAGCTGTAAGGCTTACTGTACAACGATTTCAGAACCACTTTTTGCGAACCCGAATTTTTCAGCTTTTTCCAAGTTCGGCAAACAGAGCTTCACAGGTGTATAACTTGTATAAAAGGTAAGAGTTAGGGGTGATCTACAATAGAAATCATATTTCATGTTTGCTCCAGGTTCGCTAAACAATCATCGGACCTTCCACATCATAGGATTCTTTGATCCCGATGTGTTCAATCCGTTTTTTCCAGTTTGCACCGAGAAAATAAAAGCGCAAACTATCTTTCTCCTCATCAATTTCACTGATCAACAGATTTCTTACCATAATCCATTGAGCAGGATCGAGTGAACATTCAAATACAGAATACTGCACCCGCTGACCGTAATTTTTACAGATTTTCGCCACCCGCCGTAATCGTTTTGCCCCTTGCTTATCTTCCATTCCAATATCATAACTGATGAGCACCATCATGGAATTACCTCCAGATGAAGGGTGGATAGCCGTCTAAATCGCCGCGTAAGAATCTTGACAATAATTTTGCCTGGGAGAAAAGAATCATCCCCACAGGAATTTTTTCCTGTAAAAACGGATGGTTTATCTCCACCTGTTTTCTTTTCTGGTATTCCTGCAACACCAATTTGCGAGTTTCATCGTCCATTAAAACCGCACCGGTTTCGGTTCTTGTAAAACTGCTTTTCCTTACCTGATCCAGATTGATCAAAGATAAAACCAGCCGATCTGCAAAAACGGGACGTAATTCTTCCATTAAATCCAGCGCCAGACCCATTCTTCCGGGCCGATCGCGATGAAGATAACCGACTGCCGGATCCAGCCCCACCGATTCCAGTGCGGAGCGGGCATCGTGGTAGAGGAGGGTGTAAACGAAAGAGAGCAGGCAATTGACGGCATCCAGAGGCGGACGCCGGTTGCGGCCGGAGAAATGAAAGTCTTGCTTATTGGTGAGTATGAAATGATCAAAGACCTCAAAATAATTGTTGGCGGCAATCCCTTCAATGCCCCTTAACTGATCGAGATTGGCACTTGTTTTGAGGCTGCGGAGATGCTGTCCCAATCTGGCCACTCCGTTTTCCATGGCAGCTTTATCGATTTTGGCGGCATGATCACGAAGGTATCGTTTGATAATATGGATAGAATTGGAGATTTTCCCGATCAGGAATGATCGGGCAATGTCAGCCGAGGCCGAACCGTCATCTGCCCGGCGGTACTGTTCTCTTCGCAGCAGCACATTACCCGATACTTCACCCTGAACCCGCGCCAGAAATCTTCCGTGTTCGGAGAGGAAACTAACGGTCACTCCATTACCCGCGCAGTGAGCCAGAAGAAAGGGACTGCAACTGACATTTCCGAAGCAAACCAGTGATGAGAGCGTGTGCACTGGAATTCGCAGACGAACCTCCCCATTAATTTTTACAGCGACCGTTTCGCCGTCTTTAAATAAATAGGCGCCCTGCGTAGTGACATACAAAGAATTCAGCATCTTTCTCAAATTGGTTCTTCCAGGATTCTATTCAGATAGCGGGAGACGGTTTTTCCGCCTCCGGTTTTGCGCGGCAGACAGCGGTTGTACAGCGAGCAGGGTTTACATTTTTTTGAGTAAATAGCCGCGGGTGTTTTTTCAGCGGCAAACATTTCATGAATCTCCCGGCTGGTTTTTTCAGTGAGTGTGCGCAGCGCATCAGTAAAAACTACCGGGTGCCGCCGTTTATTTTTGCCGTAAAATATTGCACCTTCCCCGATGTTGCAGTTGAGCATCTCTTCCAGACAAAGTGCCTGCGCACAGAGCTGCACTTCATCGGAATGGTCGGCTTTTGGTTTTCCGCGCTTGAATTCCACCGGGAAAATTTGCCATTTCCCTTTGTATCCGGGGAGTGCAATTCCTCTGTGCGGCTCATCTGTCCGGTGAAATTCAGTCAAATCCGTCTGACCGGATAATCCCAGGCGGGCGGAGGCAATCCATAATCCGAGCGCCCGGATGATGCCGCCCCGTTTTTCAAGCTCGCCGCTGTGGACTTTTTCATGAATGATGCGGCCTTCGGCAGTGAAGAGGTTTTCGGCCCAGATCATTTCCATATAGGCAAGGGCGCACTGGCGACGGCAGAACATATAGTGCTGCAGGGCAGATAATTGGATATATTGGTCTTCCGTGTACACTGTTATAACAGTTCAATTATTTTTACGCCAGCTGGTTTGCTTTGCTGATCAATCGTTAGGTTATATTGATGAAAATTCCTCGCCGGATTGACTGGATCATCATTACGTTCAACTTTAACCAGATCGAATAACTTATGAGCCGGAGCGTTGCCTAAAGAGGAATCGTGCTTGAAAACAATGAGCTTGCGGGCATTCATTTTTCCTCGCGAAGCAGAATGGTCATGGTCAAACATATCAGTAAGGGCTTTCCAGAGCAGATTCAGATCTTCTTCGGTGAACCCGGTTTTTTGTGCAAAATGAGCGGATATGTAACCTTCACTCCGGAAAAGACCATACGGAATAAGTGTTTTTTTACCAATAGTTCTATTATCCCCTTGCTGCTTTTTGGATTCTGCTTCAGTAGCAACTGCCATTCGGGTAATTGATAATTCACTTGGTAGTACAGGTTCAATGCTTTTGCCAAAATTTAGTTGAACCGGACCACGCACTTGGCCACAATTGAATTCTTTTAGCGACATAACAGCGCCGAAAGTCCTTACGTCGTAAAAGTTCTTGCACATCCAGTTTTTTGCATCCTCAATGATAGGCTTTTTATTATTCTGCTCTTCCAGACTTATATAAGCTCTTTCCTGCTGCTTTGTAAGAATAGCTTTTTCTTTTACATAAATGCAATGAGGAGCCTGATCATTTTTTAAAATCTCCACATAATTTCGAATTTTGCGCTTCAGGCAAACATCAGTGACCAAACCATGTGAAGTTTCTGCATCTATTCTTGGCATATTGCCGGCATCCGGATCCCCATTGGGGTTACCATTTTCCACATCAAACAGATAAACGAATTCATAACGGTTTTGAATTGATTCCATCTTATTGCTCCTTCCAAGTTTTAATTTGAAATAATCAGAAAATCTTATTCACTTACAACCTCTTCCTTTTTAGTGAAGAAGTCCTGTCTTTGATGATAGTATCCAATTGCGAATTCACCCTGATCTTCCAATCTGATGGAACCGGGTAAATCGGGAGGTAAATGACTTATAATTTCTCCCATCAACTTTTCACGGGTAACTGCCAGTCCATGTTTTTCAGTTTTCAGTTTTTTCAAATGATTCTGATGGAGTGTCAATAAACGCGGGAATACAGCACGCGGTGAGGTCGAAACGGACGCAAAATAGCGGTCCTTAATGGTTGTATTCAGATTTCCGCCAGATGCTTCTTCCTGCACCTTTTCAAGAGTTGCAAAAAGCCGTCCCAGTAAGTACGGAACCGCGATACGGTTGTGATCCAATGACATGGTGAGCTCCTTATGATAGTTTCGGTTTAAGATTGATTTTATAAATGAAGCACGATAATAATTCAATTGATTATAGTCCTGATCCACTCTCATTCGGCTTAATAGAATTGAAAGGATATTATTGGGGTAAGATGAGCCGGATAGAATACCACGCATCAAGGGTCCAATGATATTAGGTGGAATATTTTCGGTTTTATGCTGGGTTGCTGTTTCTCTAATCAGTCGCCACAGTGAAGGAAACTCCTGATTTTCATCTCTCTGCTTTACAATCTGAAGTTGAGTAAAATGCAATCCGATTTTTTTTGCAATATTTTCAATGGAATCTACGTACCAGAAACGTACAGACACTCTTGCAGCATTTGGCGCCAATCCTAAAACAAAAAAGCGGCTGCTATCTTTTATCTCTTCCGGCATTCTTCCAGATCGAATGGACTTAAGAAAAGCTGCTACATCTTCACTAAGAATCTCGTCATCCCTGCTCGCCAGCGCCTTTCCGAAAAAGTCTGCAAAACGGTCATTGGTTTCCGCCCAAAACAGCGTTTTTGTATCCGCTATCTTTATATTGTGATCAGGAGTGTCAATGAGATAATTTAATGCTCCTGCAATTGCAGAAGCGGATGATGTTGAAACCGGCGCATTTGCATTTTTCTTCCTACCATATGATTCCCCTGCATCAAAATTACATGAAATCAAAGGAATGTCATTTTTTCCGCCAACTCCCTTTTTAATGGTGGGATGAATATGTGCTATAAAATCTTGATCGCCGGAAACCAGGCAAATTCCCTCTTCCATGTTATCAGAGATTGATGCCTTTTTGAGATATTCCTTCCATGCCTTTTTTACCTTCTCAATTTCATAGATGTTTTTACCGGCTTCACCCACAAACTTAAAAACAATAAAGCTGTTAAGGAAATCCGCCCAATATGGTGATTTACGTAGCTGCTGGATTCTTGCTTCTGATTTACAGAAGCTTTGAACTGCTTTAACCGCCGGGTGGTCTAATCCGGTAATATGAACGACATCATCAATAAGTGAAAGAAATGCCTTATGGTGTTCAGGAGTTTCTTTCTCAACTACACTATTTTTCACTGACGGATCCTTTTTTAAACCGAGCACATAATCTGTCTTGTCCCAAAGGAAATAGGCTTTTATGCCACTGGTGCGTTTGCCTTCAAATTTTGGAACTGTAATTTTCTGAGGTCTTAATTCTTCATCCCTCAAATCTGAAATTGGATTCTCCGGATCAAATAATTCACCATCCTCGGTGATGGTGATACTAAAACTAATATTCTCTTTACTAAATCCGGGTTCTGCAATATCTATTTCCGGGTTTTGAGCAAGCCTTTTATACAAATGGTGTAATTCCTGAAGAATCATCGTCGCACCTCCTCTGAATCCGGATGTGGCACTTCAATCATGCCGTTCTGCATTTGAGCTCTGAAAAACATTGGTTTGTTTTCAGCCTGACAATTGAAATCTATATCAAAAAGCATCCAACCTAAATCTCTTTCACCCTTTAACCAGGAAACTGGGATTTTTTCAATCGGCTCAAAACCAGCCGAGAACTCCCTTGTCCCAAGATAAGGTTGGTAATAGCATTGACCCTTGCTCAGACGACGATTAAACTGATCCAGATGTTTACCTTCATTCTCACCATCTGATGTCAATGCTTCAAAATGAGCTTCGATGACATATGCAACATCACGCAAAACCAACGCGGCCCTTTGTTGACGGTTATCCTCAATAAATATTTCCACCGGCGAACAACCGTCCTTCATCGCCTTAGTCACCGAAAGTGATGATATTTTTTTTTCCAACTCGTTACGGCGAATATTATCAAAACGTACCGGATTAAGCACATGAATCCGGTCGATAATCCAACGAATAGCTGGCTTCCAATAAATAGTTTCCACAATGGCACGGGCGGCAGAAGGAGTCATAACTTCGTAACTGACTCGTTCAACTTTCATCTCGGGACGGGTGAAACAAGCCCAATCCCCCCAAACCTTTAATTTTACTCCGTAACTCATGTTCTCTCCTTTAATTATTGAATTAGGGATTCTATTTTGTAGAATTCAGGTATGTCTGGTTTAAGACCTATCCGACTATCATAAATATCAGGATTTACCAGAAAATAATAGCGACCATCATTGAAAATATCTTCCAAAACCGGGTGTAATTTCCGAAAGGGAAATTCGTGTAGTTGTACCATAAATCTCTGCAATTTTCGTTGCAGGTCGCGGGGGACAAATCCATTATAACAAGATTTCAGTTTTTCTCTAATATTCTCTCCATCATCACCATATGGGACGATCAGTGGCAACTGCACTTGTTCAATAAGCCTAAATTTTTGAGCAATTTCTCTAAATGGGATTGCATCAGCTCGTTTTTCACAAAGCTTCATGATGCCGTTTTTATCAAAATCTCTACCTTCTTTTCCATAATAATCTAAAAAGTAAGTTTGAATGGCTGCTGGTGACAAAGGGTCATCTGGATGCCTTTTTAAAGCATAACTCCCGGAGTCGGCACTTTGGCGCAAATGTCCTGGCGGAGGTGCGATTTCTCCCTCAAAAACATATACTTCTCCAGAATCAAGTCTACCTTCCCGATTGCATCTTCCGGCAGCCTGTGCAATGGAATCCAGCCCGGCTATCGCTCGGTAAACAACCGGAAAATCGATGTCAACACCCGCTTCGATGAGCTGCGTACTGACAAGCCGGCAAGGTAGCTGTTTTTTCAACCTGGTATGGATGGTATGCAAAGTTTGGCTTCTATGTTCAGGGCACATCATAGTGCTTATATGGTAGCATGTTTCATATTCCGAATCTTCGGCCATGGCCTCAAAAATAAGCCGAGCCTCTTTCCTTGTGTTTACAATACATAAAACCTGCTGATAATTGCTCAGTACCTTTCCCATTTCGGAAACAGTAATATTTAAATCTAATCTCTTAATTTTTGTGCGGCGGAACTGTTCGTATAGTTGGATAGGATTTTCTACAATTTCCTGAACTTTTTCAAACCCCTTCTTCAAAAAATCTTTTTTCTCAAACACCGGCTGGGTGGCTGTGCAGATTACCGCACTACAGCCATAATGCCGGGTAAGTTCATTAATTACTGAGAGACATGGATTCATGTGGTCTCTCGGAATCATTTGTGCTTCATCAAAGATAATGACACTATCGACAATGTTGTGCAACCTCCGGCAGGCGGAACTTCTATTGGCATAGAAAGATTCGAAAAAACGCACATTAGTCGTAACAATGATTGGCGCATCCCAATTTTCAGGTGCCAAGCGGTTAAATGGATTTTCATTGCTCGGGTCAAAATTGGTGTGATGCTCCAGTATAATATTTTCATCAAGATTATTAAAAATGTTTCTGAATACTTGTGCATTCTGCTCAATAATGCTGGTGTATGGTATTACATAAATTATTCGCTTCAGCTGATTCTTGACAGCATGATCCAACGCAAATGCCATCGAGGAAATTGTCTTTCCTCCACCAGTTGGAACAGTTAAAGAAAAGATACCCGGTTCTCTTTTCGCAGCACTAATGCACCATTCCAGAATCTGATTGCGCTTTGGGTTAATCCCAGTTTGTTCCTTTGATTTCAAGGTTTCAATAAATTGAAAAAAGTGATTACGGATTTCCTCTATTGATGGAAATGAAATCTTGCGACTTGCAGCCTTTTCCGGATTCATATAAGATTCTGTATCCAAAAAATCGGCATCTGTTAGCGCTGAATAAAGCATGCGGATCAAAAAGTGCATTTGATATTGATAATTCGTATTAAACTTAGAGGGCGCAAAATCTTGGGGTTCTAATTTTGCGGGAATTTGCTTTTCCAGCCAATTCAAAATGATAGAACAGTCTTTTACCTCTTTTCTTAATCGGCGTGCGAGCACACTGTCCGATTCTCCATTGCCATCAGGAAGCCCGCTATGGTGCCCGGCAACGATGTATGCCAGAATAAATCCCGGTGCATCTCCATATTTGTTTAAAAGATATTTTGCTGCCGCAGTGGAATGATCCACATGTTGTGGAGTTTTTCCTTCCAAATGGGCATCCAATCCTCCAATCGTCCGAATTCGATTTTGGAATGCATCCGAGGCTTTACCCATATCATGAGTTAGCCCCACAATAAAACCCAGTTTTGATAAACCTATGGCAGTACAAAACTTTTTACAAATTCGTGCACTTTTCTCAAGGTGTTCAAGTAAAGAATGATTATAATTCATATCATAATCTTTTGATTTCCTAACATGAGCAATTAAATCATCTATAGGCATATTTCACCAAATTTAAATTTATATTTACCACAGCTTCGCCACCTCACCTACAGTGATCGCAAAATTCAAAAGTAATAGTGAAAATCCCGAAGTTGCAAAATACCAAATCCAACTAATCAACGAATACAGTCCCTTATGGATAAACTTCGGATTGCAGCCATTCGGCAAACAGATGATCCGAACGGTTGATTACCTTATATATCCAGGCGGATATTTCGTAGGCATAGTTCAGGGGCAACCTGTTTTCCGGGTGAAGAACCTGCAAGTTGAGCTTTAGGCGCATGCGACTTCCATTTTTTAACAGGTAAATCTTTTGCTTATTGGAAATTATTATAAATGACGTAAATGAAATATGCAATTCTTTTCTGAAATATTTCACTAAAAACACACCGGCATATTCAATAAACGCCCGGCAGGATTTGAAAGGCCATATCCTATTATGGGACACTCTGCTGCAATAGTTTTAAATTTTCCATTAATTTGCCGCCATTTTTTTATTTGCCGATAATTGTCCTTAATTTAGCCCGGGACTGCCAAACAGTGCCGGCAGCCGGGGGCATTCTCCCACACCGCGCGGTAAAAGGCCACTGCACGCCCCGGTCAGGTATGGGTTGCAGGCTGCGAAAACAAACAATAAAGATGAAAAGAATAAGGAGATCGCCATGGGGAAATTGCTGGAGAATTACAACTGTATTATCACGGGGGGCACAGGGCAGTTAGGCATGGAAGTCGTAAAAGCATTTGTAAAGGAAGGTGCGCGGGTTTTTCTAAATTACCGCGATGAAAAAAAATTTGAGCAATTGCAAAAGGAAGTTGGTGCAACAGGACAATTGGAGGGCGCCCCGGCGGACCTGGCGGATGAATTACAGGTCAGGCGTTTTTTCCGCGAATTTCATGAACAGTATCAGCAACTGGATGCGCTGCTGCACCTGGCAGGCGGATTCTGGATGGGCGGCAGGGTTGCCGATACACCCCTGGCGCAATGGCGCCGAATGCTGGAAATAAATCTGGAAACGGCCTTCCTCTGCATGCGCGAAGCATTCTGCCTGATGCAGGAGCAGGGCCACGGAAAAATATTTACGGTCTCTTCCAAAAATGCAGTTGAGCTGCCGCCGCAAATGGGAGCCTATGCCACTGCCAAAGCGGCCCTGCTGACCCTTTCGGAAATTATGGCTAAAGAAGGCAAAGAATACAACATCCGGGTAAACTGTATTCTGCCCAGCATTATTGACACTCCCGCCAACCGGCAGGGCATGCCGAAAGCCGATTTTCAGAAATGGGTGTCCCCTGCTGAAATCGGAAACCTGCTGATCCAGTTGTGCCGGCCGGAAGCCGGCAGTCTGAGCCAGACCGCACTGAAAGTGTACGGACAGGTGTAGCAGATTACGGATTGCCACGCAGGGAAACCTTTGGCGCGTATTTTATTTTGCACTGCCGGTGAACTGCCGGATCATGCTTCGACTTTGCTCAGCATGACAGCTTGGCTTCCCGGTCGTCGAGTGATTCGGGGAGGAATCGTAGCGGAACGCCCCCCCCGATACCCTGTTACTCCATTACTCCATTACTCCATTACTCCATTACTCCGATACTCTGCTACCAATTTTGGCGCTACTGCCGGTTCCATTCCACTGTTTTAATTTTAGTATTCGCCGGCACATTATCACTCAATTCCATCCCGTTCAGTAAACTCAATTCATCCAGCTTGTCATTGGGCATATTCAGCGCCATCAGAATTTCTCCCAGATTAGCACTGCGGGGGGCATTCCGGATATGAATCCAGTTAGGCTGCACATTTATTTTGGAACCGTCGGTCAACCGGCTGAACTGATTCATGGTGGACTGAAAAGCCGATTGGTAACCGGAAAATGCATCGGGGCTGGTAAAACCGTGGAATACAAATACGGTATTATCTTTCTGAATAAAATAGGACATCACCTGCAACTGCCCCTGCTGAGTTTCCAGAACAGAGACCAGCCGCTGGGTGGGAAATCCGTTTACAGTAGTGGCATCCTGCGAAACCAGGTTAGCCTGACTGTCCGACAGAAATTTATTGGCGGCTTCAGCGGGATTTGCCGCCGGGGTAAGTGTAAAGAGAATCACCGCATCCTGATCCGGGCTCGCCATCTGCACCTGGCTGGCGGAGTTCTGAACCTGCCAGCCGGAGGGAACCGGAAATTTAAATTTCATTTCGGGATGATAAAATACATTATTTTCGACATATCCCTGCCGGGGATCTTCCCCGTAAATCATATTATCCAGCCGTGCCAGGTAGCCATCGCGGTCCACTTGAAAATTTTCCTGCGGCACTTTCTTTTTCCATTTCTGAGCCAGCTCGATAATGCGGTTGTAGCGGTCGCCCGGATCGGGGTGAGTAGAAAACCAGGTGGGCAGGGTGCTGCCCGATGCTTCATTCATGCGCTCCAGCGTTCTGAAAAACCCGGCCATTTCAGAGGCATCATACCCGGCTTTTACTGCATATTCCACCCCAAGCTTATCGGATTGTGATTCATCATCGCGGCTGAACTTAAGAAAGAGCATCTGCACGCCAAACTGTGCCAGCCCGGCAAACTGGCGGAAATCTTCCGAAAGGATCATTCCCAGCCCCAGCCCCAGATTGGCAAGTTGCGCCCGCGAATACTGCTGTGCGGTATGCTTGGCGGCAATATGCCCGATCTCGTGCCCCATCACCCCTGCCAGCGCCGCTTCATTGTTCAGGTAAACCATAATTCCCCGCGTCATATACACATAACCGCCGGGCACCGCAAATGCATTGATTACCGGGGTATCCATTACTTTAAATTCATACGGAAGGTTGGGCCGGTGGGAAAGCTTCGCCATTTTCTGCCCCAGCTCGGAGACAAACCGCCCCAAATCGGCATCGTTATAAATTCCGTATGTTTGAATCACCTGTTCATCCGTCTGCTCACCCATCTGTATTTCATCTTCCTTGCTCAGCAGCATCAGTTCCTTCTTACCCGTTACCGGATTGGTCGCGCAGGAAATTAAAAATGCAACCAAAACAATTCCCGCTTTAATTCGCCATTTCTTCAAAGCTCCCATACCTGCTCCTCCTGAATTTTGTAAAATTTTAATGCACCTGAACTCATCTTAAATCCAAGTAAAATTCATCCGAAAATACCTTTAAAAACGCTAATGCAGGAAAAACGCGGCTGTTTTTTTCTGATTCTGAAAAGAACGGCCTGTTTAATAAATGGCTGAGCTGGTGTTAAAGTTTCATCGGGAACACTGCCATTGTTTCATTTGGGTTCAGGCGGAACCATGGTCTTTACAAGATTAAAAACGGACCTGAAAATTAAGCTTCCGGTAAACAAACCCAATCCGGCGGATCAGCATTTATCAGCCAATCATATACATGCATCAAGTTTTTCTTACATTCCGTTCTTTTCATTTCCGAAACAAAATCCGGTTCATCTTGTTAATCCTGTCTGTTATTTTAGACGGGATAAAGGAACTCAGCATAATCGGAAAAAGGGTGTGCATTGCACCCTGTAAATCCTGTCTGTTAACTTTCCACCGGAGGAAATGAATATGAGTTTTACTTATGATTACCCGCGCCCGATGGTTACTGCGGACATCTACCTGCTGCGAAAAGCGGAGGATGCACTGCAGCTATTGTTAATCCAGCGGCAGAATGAACCCTTCCGCCGGCAATGGGCGCTGCCCGGCGGTTTTATTGAAATAGAAGAGAAATTGATGACTTCCGCCCTGCGCGAACTGCGGGAAGAAACCGGACTGAAGGATCTTCCGCTGCGGCCGCTGCTCAGTGCAGGGGATCCCGGACGGGACCCGCGGGGGCGCACCATCACCATTGTTTACGCCGGCATTCCGGCGCCTCCTTTTCCCCGGGCCGTTGCCGGGGATGATGCCGGAAAAGCCCGCTGGTTTAACCTGCAGCAGTTGCCGGAGCTGGCATTTGACCATGCTCAAATCTGCCGCAGCGCTTTGGAGGAGATTCGCTTCCGTGCCATCTGGCAGCTCTGGCTGCTCATGTTTCTGCCGGAAACTTTTACGATGGAAACCGTTCTGCAGACGCTTTCGCTTATGCAAATCGCCCCCGCAATGGCGGATCCGCTGCTGCAGGTGGCTTCCGCTGCAGGGCTTATTCAAAAAATTGAAAACCAGGATTATCTCAAAATTAAAGACAACAATCAGATATTTTCACATACACCTGCGGAAATCAGCCGGTTTTGGACAGAAAAAATCACCGGCTAAAAAATTGTTTTGTACAGCGTCCACAGGCCCAGCACGGTAATTATGGTTCCCAGCAGCAAATGCATTTTTTCCTGTTTCAGCATCCGGGTGGTCAGCGCCCCGAACGGCGCGACAAAAACAGCTCCCAGCATCAGCGCGAGCATCAGTTCCCAGGGGAAAAGGCCCGGTGCAAACATTTTTTGGAAAAACAGGGCCACCGGCATTTCCAGCACACTTCCCTGAAATTCCATAATTGTGCGGCCGATCAGGTAAGTTAAAAAAGATGCAATGCAAATAGGCGCTTCCGAAAGCGTGGTGGCCGCCACCGCCCCCTTGTGTTTTTGTCCGGATAAAATCTGCCCGGCAGTTACCACCGGCCCGAATCCGCCCCCCGAAAGCCCCTTGTTAAAAGCACTGATAATACCAACTCCCACCATCTTTTTCCAGGAAAACTGAAACGGGCGGTTCAGCAGGACTATAATTCCCAACAGCAGGACCAGCGTGCCAATATAGGTTTTCAGCACCACGGCGGGGAGATTAATGGAAATTACCGCCGCCAGTATAGTGGCCAGTATGCCAAAGCTGCTGATCACAAATACAATTTTAAAATCACGTGAGTTAAGAGTGAAAACTGCATTTTTAAACTGGTGATGAAAAATCGAGGCGGTCAGCCCGCCGAATGCCTGCGAGAGCAGAATTGCCGGAATGGCCACTACCGGGGAAAAGCCCAGGATAATCAGCAGCGGCGATAAAATGGTGCCGTAACCCATTCCAACCGAAGAATCAATAAACTCGCAGATAAATGCCAGAAAAAACAGCAGCAGAAATAATCCCACAGTCACTTCCATAAAGGTTCACTCCCTGGTAATGTTAAAACAGTATTAACTTTTTCGGGCACTACATTGCTTCCCCTTCTTTAACAGGCATCCGCATTTAAACAGCATAATTTCGCCATTTTTTTGAAATCCGATAAGTAACAATTATCACAAAATTCCAGCCACAATTATTTTTGTGAAAAGCGGGTGCTTCAGCACCGCTGAACCACCTCGCTCTCCCGGAATTAAAAACAGCTTTAAATCCCCTGCGGGCTTGTGTATAATTCTTTTTATGAAATTACCGGACCCTCTTTATAAAGGTATTTTAATCCGGCGCTACAAACGGTTTTTAGCCGATGTGCTTTTGGAAACCGGTGAAACGGTTACCGCCCACTGCCCGAACTCCGGCAGCATGAAAGGGTGTTATGAAACCGGGCAGCCGGTACTGCTGTCCCGCGCCGCTAATCCAAAACGCAAGTTGCCCTTCACATGGGAACTCAGCCGGATGGGCGGTCACTGGATCGGCATCAATACGGCCCGTCCCAACCTGCTGGTCCGGGAAGCCATTGAAAATAAAATTGTGCGTGAACTGCAGGGTTACGATCTGATCCGCCCGGAAGTGCCCTACGGAGAGAACAGCCGTATTGATTTACTGCTGGAGGGCAGCGCCGGCCGCTGCTATGTGGAGGTAAAAAACGTCACACTAACGGATGGAAACTGCGCCCGTTTTCCGGATTCAGTCACTGTGCGGGGGCAAAAACACCTGCGGGAATTACAGAAAATGAAAGCAGAGGGCCACCGAGCTGTCATATTTTTTGTTATTCAGAGGCCGGACGCCGATACCTTTGCACCTGCCGACGCGATAGATCCTGAATACGGCAAACTGCTGCGGCAGGCGGTTGCCGCCGGAGTGGAAGCTTTGGCATACCAGGCCCGGATTTCACCCGTGGAAATAAACATTACCCACCAACTGCCGATTTTATTAAATTCACCGGTCAGAAAAGAAAATGAAAAAAAATAGTTAAGGAGAGCAGAATATGCGTTTTACTCAAATTATTAGTTTTATGATTTTACTGCTGCTGTCATCTCTGGCACTCAGTGCCGCGGCAAAAGATTTTGAAGGTGTGGTAACCCAGCGGCAGATTTATGTATCCCTGATTGACCTGGATCATACCCTGGATTTCAGCGATATGGAAACAGTTGCTGAAAAATGGTTTTCCAAATCAGTGGATGAACTGCGCAATGCCGCCAAAAATTCGCAGGATCCCGACGTTTATGAGGAATCCCAGATGACCATCACGGTTAAGGGAAACAAGATGCGGATCGATACGCAAGAGGATAACCAAACCGTCTCGGCAATCTATGATTCGGAAAATCAGCAGGTAATTACACTTCAGCATGACCAGAAAATGGCCATGGTTACAAATTTAAATGATATGAAAAATATGGCGCAAAGTTTTACCGGGCAAATGGGCGGAAGCGAAGGCACTGATCAGGAAGATGATGATGCGGAAGAGGAGTCGCAGTTTTCCATGCAGAAAACCGGAGATACCCGAACCATCAACGGATACAAAGCTACCCTCTACAAAGGCACGGATGATGACGGGGACTACAGTTATTTATGGATTACGGACGATGATGCCGGTTTGCTGGGTGTCTTTACCGGACTGATGCAAATGATGGATCAGGAAGAAGAGTCCGCTGAAGATAAGGAACTGGCTTTTTTCAAAGGCATCAGCGGCTTCCCGGTACTCACAAAAAGCCTTTCCGAAAGTGACCTGAATATTATGGAACTGGTCAAAGTTGAAGAAAAAAATGTATCCGGCGATCTGTTCAAGGTTCCGGCAGATTACCAGCAGATGGATATGCAGCAGATGATGCAGCAGCAGATGCAGAAGTTTCAGCAGGAAATGAAAAAAATGCAGGATCAGATGGACGACGGAGAATAACGGTTTCTAAACTGAGAACTCTTTACTCAGCGGTGTGGCCAAAGTGAGAGCAAAAACGGCGGCTGCACCGCTTTTTTTTAACTCGCGGGCGCATTCATTCAAAGTCGCACCCGTGGTAACCACATCATCAACCAGCACAATTTTTTTTCCTTTAACCTGGTCCGGTTCCCGGACGACAAATGCTTCGGCAACATTTTGCATGCGGGCTTCGCGATCCAGGTTGGTTTGGGAAACTGTGGCCTTCTGCCGCAATATCCCCTGTTTAAAGATGGGGATTCGGGAAGAAAAAAAACCTTCCGCCACATGGTCACTTTGATTATATCCGCGCTCTTTTTCCCGCCGGGGATGCAGCGGCACCGGAATGCAGAGATCGGCTTGCTGTAATTCGTCTTTTTCCTCTAAATATGAAAACGCCCGGCAGGAGAACTGTTCAGCAAGCCGGTTCATTTTTCTGTACTTGATATGATGAATTACATTCTGCACCGTTTCTTCAAACTCCAGACAGACAAATATTTTATCCAGATATGATGTGGACAGGCGTGCGGTAACCATCCGATGCACGGTTTCCCCCGCAACCGGACGGCACTTATCCAGGCAGGCTGCACAAAGGTGCCGGAAATCTGTTTCTTCATTAAAAACGGAACCGCAAACCAGACAGACCGGCGGATAGAAAAGCTGCAGAATTCCTTCCAACCGGCTTTTCAGAAAATTAACATGGGGCCGGGACGTTTTTTTGGATTCAATCAATGGCCCATCCTTTCGTTTATAAAGAGCCGCCAGGTCCGGAAATTCTGCGCAACGGCCACGGTTTTTCCCAAAGAAATCGCCATATTAAGCTGATGGGAAGGCGAATCACGGGACCTTCAGCCCGAAGCATATTCAGGATAAGGATTCGCAAAAAAAAGGGGGCCGCAGCCCCCCTGAACTTTAAAACTGAAAACTGAAACTCAGCCGCGGTTCAATGCGTTCCACCGGTTTATACTTTATATTGCCTGCCTCATCTTCTTCTTTCACCCAGTACCAGCGGTAAATAGTGGAAACGACCATGAAGCGGTTCAGCCGGTAACCCACTTCCACGGTTGCCAGGGAACGGGTATCGAGTGTTCTGAAATCTTTGAAAGTTTCAATGCCGGTTTTATCATAATAGGCGCGCAATTCAAATTTCGGTACCAGATCGGGGGCAAGAGCCTCCAGGTGCACCTGCCCGCTGCGGGGAATACCGTTCAGCCGCTGGTAACTTCCGCTTAAACGCACTTTATGAATAATATGCCCCACCAGTTGCCCGAAATACCCTTCCGTTTTGGGAGCGGCGCGTAGTTCATTTATACGATTTTCAGGATATTCCAGCGGGCTCAACTGGCGGTCCAGCTCATACAGCGGGCCGAAAAAGTTGGGAATAAACTGTTCGCCCAGAAACCGTTTTTCGAAATTGGCCGCCAGCCCGAACAGGCCGATGAATTCGGGAAAGATCACGTTGATACCGGTGGCCTGCCCATGGCCGAAATCAGCAAACTTGCCGTAATCGTAATAAATTGCCGACTTCAATATAGGCGTGTTAAGGAACTGCAGGTCGGCACCCAAACCATATGCATCCAAAGTTTCCGTTTCACCCATTGTTTTCCAGGAAGGGTACTCATCTTCATGCACGTAGGTGCCATACAAACGGAAATTCCTGAGAATCGGCACCTGGCTGTTCATCAGGCGGAAAGGCCGGAAGTAGAGGCTTCCGCCAATCAGTTCGAGATTACCCAGATTGTTGCTGAGCGATTCAAATCCCCATTTGCCGAGATCCACATCCAGGGCAAGGCCGATTTTGCGCTTGTCGTAATTGGATGCATTGTTGTAATTCCATACCAGAAATCCGTTTCCAAGTGTGGCCATTTCCAGCATTCCCGCCCGTACATAAAATGGATCGTACTTGTGCCCGTAGCGCACATAACGGATGGCTCTTAAAATACCGGCGCCGCCTTTGTATTCATCTTTCCGCAGCTTAAAACTGTTGTTGTTGTCCATAAGGAACTGCAGGTATAATCCCATTCCGAATTTCCCGAATGCAAAATCCGGCGCCAGCGTAATCGTGGTATAGGGCTGCCCGTCAATCCAGGTTATACCCAGACCGCCCATCATGGTGTTGGTATCGGGATCGCGGAATGGGTCCTGAAATCCCTGTGCCTGCAGGGAAACACCAAAAGTTAACAACAGCAGCAAAAGTATTACAGGGTATTTCATAAAGCACTCCTTCTATCTTTAAGTATCTAAAAAACAACAGTGAAGTTAAAATGAAGTAACATAATTATCGGGAAAAAATCAAGATATTTTTATCACCTGAAAACGGAAAAATAACGGCCCTCCCGGTAATGGCCAAACCCTTTTATCTCAAAAAAGTCATAAAGATTTTGCATCGGGATAAACCCCAGTGAATATCAATTTTTTCCTCACAATCGCCGCCTTCAGGTCGAAAATGAAATCAGGTGGTTAACCTTTATTA